>CAYSVM010000013.1:0-1900 GCA_964434605.1 uncultured Candidatus Saccharibacteria bacterium | reverse complement strand
TTCGCAGCTTCCTTATTCCCTGGCAAACCAACTGGAAAATATTCAAAACGAAAACATGTTTTTTGGTCTTGTCAAGAAAGCCCTAGTTATCCACGACTCTCTAAGCCCCTATTCTATCCAACTTGTCGACTTGGATGATCAAGCCGAGCTAACGGACTCTGAAGCAAGGCTTATACAACACCTCTCGAAATTTGATCCTGTCAACCTGGTGGATCTTTGGGCCAAGATTGAACCTTCGGACAGTGATGTTACTTGGAATGCTATTCGGGGATTATGGGAAAAGAACATAGTACAAGTGGTAATTCGTCGGATGACGAACAAGAAAGATATAAGATGATAATTGAGTATTATCAAGAAAGGGAATTATGATAACTCAACCTTCTGATTTAGAAAATCTTACCGTTTTAGGCAAAGAGTCGAAGCCCAGTAAAAGACTCGAGGCGTTTCCGAATAGGAATCCTAGAAGGTACTACCTAGTGACCTTAGAAACCACTGAGTTCACTTGCGTATGTCCACTTACCGGTCAGCCGGACTTTGCGACTATTTGTGTTGCTTATGTCCCCGACCAGAAGATTGTCGAGTCAAAATCTTTCAAGCTCTATCTCTGGTCATATCGAGAAGAAGGTGCGTTCCACGAGCATATCATCAACAAAATGCTAGATGATCTTGTAGAAACATTAGACCCACATTGGATTAAGGTCACCGGTATCTTTAACCCGCGGGGTGGGATTGGAATCAAGGTGGATGCGGAACATACCAAAACACCAGCAGCTAAACAGGCTGTGGCTTAGAACATGATGTATCCCTCCATAGAGAAACCAAGAGTTTCGATTTGGTTTTTGGTAGTGACCGCCATTTTCGTGACCAGCCTTATCACCGCTAACATAATTGCAGTGAAGCTGGTTGGTGTAGCTAGCCTTATTTTTCCTGCCGCAGTGATTATTTTCCCGGTAAGTTATATTATTGGGGATGTACTAACGGAAGTATATGGCTTTCAACGCGCTAGGCTAGTGATCTGGTTAGGCTTTTTTTGTAATTTATTATCGGTAATTGCGATATGGCTGGCGCAAATATTGCCATCAGCAAGTTTCTGGCAAGGTCAAGCAGCCTATGAGCAAATCCTCGGATATACACCGCGCTTATTGGTAGCATCTTTCGTAGCATACTTGGTCGGTGAGTTTGCCAATTCGATCGTACTGGCAAAAATGAAAATCGCGACCCAGGGCCGATGGCTCTGGACTAGAACCATTGGTTCAACCCTGATTGGAGAAGGTTTGGATTCCCTTGTGTTTATTTCGATCGCTTTCTTAGGAACAATTCCCCCATCGGCTATGTTCTTCACCATCATCACACAATGGTTGATGAAGACTACTTATGAAATTGTTGTGACACCTCTAACATATATTGTTGTTAATTTTCTCAAACGCGAAGAGGGGAACGACTTTTTTGATCATGATACACAGTTTAATCCTCTTAGGATTAATGATTGATGTAAGACATGCTAGATGCAATAATGAACTTATATTGTAAGTGAACTCATGGCTGTCAATTAATGTTAAATCACTCAGCCAGGTGATTGTGCGTCATTTTTTTTAGTTCAAATGGGGCTCTTTCTCCCCACAATTCTATAAAAAACCTGCAAATCCTGACCCACAAAAGATATTGTGGGTCATCTTCCAAAATCGAGACTATTCCCCCTATTTACCCCTTGCATTCCCATATATTCTCGTGGTACAATGTTGTCTGTGGTTAACACGTAGGCTAATTGTGGTTATTTACACGAGATGAGAACATGACAGAAAATGAAAGCATTTTTGCTGAGAAACTGGAAAAACTTTTCGATGAAGTCCGTAAACCAAATGGATCAAAATACACACAAACGGAGGTTGTTGAGGGAACC
>CAYSVM010000012.1:0-2134 GCA_964434605.1 uncultured Candidatus Saccharibacteria bacterium | reverse complement strand
CGCGGTGAAGTCGGGTCACATCTGGCCGAGTGTGGCGGCGTATTGGCGCGTGAGCGCCGACAGTTTCGCGCAGACGGACTCGAATTTCGCGTCGTTCGCCAGGTTGGTCATTTCGAACGGGTCCTTTTTGGCGTCGAACAACATCGCGCCGTTTGCGCCGTCGGGGCCGAACTCGGCGTAACGCCATTGTTCAGTGCGCACGGCGACGCCATGCAAGGTTTTGCCGTCCTCGCTCCAAACGCTGTAGGCCGGCTTGTCCCACTTGGCGGACGGTTTTTTCAGCAATGGCACGAGGCTTTTGCCGTCAAGTCCGGTTTGCCTCGGCAACCCGCAGAGTTCGACGAGTGTCGGGTAAACATCCAGCAACTCGACAATGCGCGGGCAGGCCCGCCCGTTGCCCTTGACGCCGGGCGCGGCCAGGATCAGCGGCACGCGCGCGCCCATCTCGAAGAGCGAGCCGGCCTTGGACCATTTGCCTTTCTCGCCGAGTTGATACCCATTGTCGCCGAAGAACACGACGACGGTGTTGTCACGCAACCCGAGCCGGTCAAGTTCCGCAAGCACTCGGCCCACATTCCAGTCCATCCATGACGTGGAAGCGAGGTAGGCGCGGATGACTTCCCTGGCTTCGGCTTCGCTGGCGCCGCGCCCGATGAACAGATCGGCGTTGCGTTTGCGGATGGCGGCGGGCGGGAAGCCGGGCGGCACGGTCGGCCAGGCGGCGAAATCCGGCGGCAGCTTGATTTTGTCCGGGTCGTACAGGTCGAAAAACTTTTCCGGCGCCGCCAGCGGGCTGTGGGGTTTCACAAAACCGCAGCCCAGGAAGAACGGCTGGTCTTTGTATTTGCGCAGATTGGCAATGGTGCGGTCGGCGGTGCGGTAATCGCCGTGTGCCTCGCCATCGCCGTCCAGGACCACGATGCGGTCGGAATAGGCCGCCCGGTTGGTGTCCGCCGGCAAGGGCGACAGGACATCGGCGGGTTGGTTGCCGACCGGTTCGCGCCGGACGGTTCTGGTTCTGGCCGTCGCTGATTCGCTGGTATCGTCGCTCCGCCCGCCCGGGTCGCTCACCGCGCTCCACGAGGCGGCGTCGTCAATGCCGCCGTGGAAAATCTTCCCGGCGCGCGCGGACACGTAGCCGTTCTGCTTGAACAATTGCGGCAGGGTCGTCCAGTCCGGATGCGCCAGGCGGAAATCCGTGCGATTGCCCAGCACGCTGGTGCGGGTGGGCTGTCGCCCGGTGAGCAACGACACGCGCGAGGGGTTGCAGAGCGGGAACTGGCAGTAAGCCCGGTCAAAGCGCACGCCGGAGCGGGCCAGAGCGTCGAGGTTGGGCGTGTGTGCCCGGTAGAAGTTGTTGTTGCAGCCCAGCACGGCGGCCAGGTCGTCGGAGACGATGAACAGCACGTTGGGCGGGCGGGCGGACTTGGCGCGGGCTGCCGCCGGCAAAACGTTGGGCAAGGACACTGCGGCGGAAGCGGCGGCGACGGTTTTGAGGAATTGGCGGCGGGACCAGCGGTCGGGGTTCATAGTGCTCATGACGTCCAGCTTAACTTTGTGGTCGCCAATAGCAACATCGTCCTGCCTCGCCAAATCTGGCTATGCGCGGCCATTGCCTCGCCCAGTCCGGCAACTATACTTGTGGTGCGTGAGCACTCCGCCCATCACCGACGCCAGGCGACCGTTTCATCTGTTGACGAAACCAGTCGGGCCGATTTGTAATCTCGCCTGCCAGTACTGTTTTTATCTGGAAAAGGAAAAGTTCTATCCGGGCAAAACGCAGTGGCGAATGGGCGACTCCGTGCTGGCTGAATTCATCCGCCAATACCTCCAGAGCCAGGCCGGGCCGGAAATTCATTTCGCATGGCAGGGTGGCGAGCCCACGTTGCTGGGCGTGGATTTCTTCCGCAAAGCCGTCGCGTTGCAGACGCAATTCGCCGACGGCAAAACGGTCTGCAACACCATCCAGACGAACGGCACGCTGCTCGATGACGAGTGGTGCGAATTCTTCGCAGCAAACCGGTTCCTCGTCGGCCTCTCGCTTGACGGCCCGCGCGAACTGCACGACGCCTACCGTGTGGACAAATGCCGCCAGCCGACCTTCGACCAGGTGCTGCGCGGGCTGGAGTTGTTG
>CAYSVM010000011.1:0-2793 GCA_964434605.1 uncultured Candidatus Saccharibacteria bacterium | reverse complement strand
CCCAATACGCTCGCAAGTATAGACGAGCTAATAGACAAATATCAAGATTGTTGCAAAAACCATTAGCCACAGAATAGTAAGCCCAACCAGAGAGACTGCTTTTTTCCAATGTTTTTGTAAGGCAAGATATATGGGGTAGCCAAGAACTGAACCGGCAGAGAGGGTGGCGGCAATTACAAAAGCGACTGGGATAAGGATGAAGCCAGGCATATCTGGTTTGCTGGTGGTGTCCACAAAGTGGCTTAGATTGGTCATGAATAGGGTCCAGAGTCCGAGAACAACACTGGCACCAATTGCTTGAAGGAGACTAATACCAATTAGTTGCATTCTATTGTTTGATTAAGCTGGTATATACATCTTCTACACTTTCCACCATTTCTTCGGCAGCGAACTTCTTAAGAGTGGAAGGATAGTTGCCGATTAGTTTGCGCTGGAGCTTTTTGTCGTTGATGAGGTTTAGAATAGCGGCGGCAAGTTTCTTGGGTTGCTTAGGCTCCACCAAGATACCGTTTAGGTTGTTGGTGATAATCTCTGGGATTCCCCCTACTCGACTCGCGACAATGGGGACTTCGGCACGCATTGCTTCTAATAAAGTAAGACCAAATGCTTCGGAGAGTGAGGGAAGAACAAATACGTTGAAGGATTTCATTGCTGGCAAAATGTTGTCGATTGTTCCTGCGAAGATAAGCCTATCTTCAATTTTCAGTTTCTTTACAAGATTAGTTAGTTCTCTTTTAAGAGGACCGGAGCCGATCAGAACCAATTTTGATTTTGGCCATTTAGCAACAATTCTAGAAAATGCCTGAATTAGGGTTGAGGTATCTTTTGCAGGGTTGAATGAGCCGACTGTGCCGATAACAATATCCGTTTTCTCTAATCCAAACTTTTGGCGGAATTTGTCGATGTCAGCTTCAGTAATCTTCTCTCCTTTGGGATTGATGCCGTTGTAAATCATTACAATTTTATCTGGCTTGGCAATTCTTGCCTCAATCATAAATTTTTTGACTGCGTTGCTAACGGCAATAACTTTATCCGTCCAGCGATCTAGCACTCGCATTGCCCGAAGATGGCTCCAATAAAGGAGCGGATTTCCTAATCTAAATTCTTGGGTGTAAGTGTGTTCGGTGTGAACTTTTTTGATTGGAAGATTCTTTGCCGCCATTCTCCCAATAAGTCCTGCTCGTTGTCCGTGAGTGTGGATAATATCTGGATCATATTTCTTGAGAAGTCTAGAAACAGCATTTATAGCATTGGTGTCTGCTCGTCCTCCCATTGGCACCTGAAAGACAGGGAACTTGAGCTTCTTTATCTCATTTACCAGAGGACCTGGGGGGCAGATAACACTTACAACGAACTTATGGCGGTTGATACCACCAAGTAGCGTCAACAAATGACGCGGAGCACCAGTAAGAGAGCTGTCTGCGATAATTTCGAAAATACTAAGTGTAGTTTTGGTTCTCTTCATTTCAGGCCCCCATTTTATTTATTGCTATTTTAATCCTTGAAATAGATTCCTCCTTACCAAGGGTAGATAGGAGCTCTACCGGACTCGGGCTTCCTTCTTGTCCGCTTAGGGCTACCCGTATTGGCCAGAACAAATCCCCCGGCAGAAGACTTTCAGCGGCAGTCGCCTCATCTAGAATGGATTGCAGTTTTTCTTGAGTCCAATCTTTTTCGGTTATTGCTTCTAGCACCTTGAGTGCTGTTGTGAGCCCTTTCATTGTTTGTTCAGGACTAGATTTTTTGAAAATCAGTAGGGGAGTGTCGTATTCTGGTTGGGAGAAGAAATATGAAATTAGTTCTGGAATTTCAGATAGTATTTGGGCACGGTCTTGGATGAGTTTTATTGCTGATTCCAGGAGGGCTCTATCCCCTGTAAATTGCTTGGTGAAGGGTTCGGCAAGCTGTATATATTCATCTAGGGATTTTTGCATTAGATAGTGGTGATTCAAATGATTCAAGTGTTTGATATCAAATACTGCTCCCGCTTTTTGGACACGAGACAAATCAAAAGATTGGATAATCTCATCCATTGTTAGAAACTCTCTAGATTCTGGATCTGACCAACCAAGCTGTACTAGAAAGTTTATTAATGCTTCAGGTAAATATCCCGCACCAATGTAGCTGTCGAAATTAGTGTCTCCTGTTCGCTTGCTCATCTTGGAACGATCGGGATTTAGGATAAGGGGAATATGGGCAAATTGGGGAAGAGGTGCATCTAGAGCTTCATATAGCAAAATATGTTTAGGGGTATTGCTTAGATGATCCTCTCCGCGAATAACATGGGTTATTTTCATTTCGATATCATCCACTACATTTGCAAAATGGAATGTAGGCGAACCATCTTTCTTGAATAAAACTAAATCGTCAAAATCTTTTGAATCGAATTCAACTTTTCCGCGAATGATATCTTCGACAATAATCTTTTTATTTTCAACTGGAAGTTTGAAATAGACTCCCCCATCTTGTTCGTAAGTTAGTCCCCTATCGGTCAATTTTTTCAAAGCGGATTGATATGAATTTTCGCGTTTGCTTTGATAGTAAATTTCATCTACTTCAAGGCCCAGCCATTTTATCCCCGCTAAAATGTTCTCTTCGAATACTTTTTGGCTTCTTTCTTTGTCTGTGTCTTCAAATCTTAAAACGAATACTCCCCCATTTTTCTTGGCGTAGAGATAATTGAAGAGTGCTGTTCTGGCACTCCCAATGTGTAGTGGTCCCGTAGGACTTGGCGCAAATCTAACCCGTGCTTTTTCTCCCATACTTATATTTTAGCACGGGAGAGTTTATCCT
>CAYSVM010000010.1:0-4995 GCA_964434605.1 uncultured Candidatus Saccharibacteria bacterium | reverse complement strand
GTAGACTATGTTCCCCAACCCAGCAATATTTTCATTGGCAATAGCATCGCCTGCAGTAGTATTGCTTCCTGTTGTGGTGTCTAGGTTGGCATCGGTATCATTTTCTGCATCAAACCAGCGCCAATTTCGCTGGTCGGGGCTATAGGCGGGTACTCTCCAAGCAGCATAATGATAAGTACCCGTTAGAGCATTTACTTCGCTATTGTTATCCACTCGAAACCCGGGAGGAAGAGCATTAAATTGGTCTATTCTATTTGCAGCGGCAGCGGCATCGAAATAAAGGGTACTATCGCTAGAGTTTGCGATTGAGCTCGGACGAAAGACTCCTACCACAGCACTAGAACGCTTTACCCAAACCAAGTCAGGTTGAGTAAGAATACCAGAAACGTCTACACTTCTATTGTTTGTCCCTCCTCCAGAATAGTCACCAACATCAAAGTTAACGCCTTCTTTAAATGCAAACCACATATATCCCGTAGCGGTGTAATTGCTAGCTCCTGTTCCTAGCTGAAACCCATCCGTGCCACTAAAACTTTGAATCAGATTGGAAGTGTCTGCAGTCCCATCGAAGTATCCAGCAGAGTCTCCTGAATAAGAACTGGTACGAAAAACTCCCTTAGGTACAGAGCTGGCATGAATAACTCCCTTGGTCACGACTAAGTCTGGAGCAATACCTGTTTGGGTAATGTCCATATTATCTTGTCCTGTTCCTCCATACATTCCAATTGAAAAATCTGCCGCACCAGAACGGGAATTAGGGTTGTAAGCATTACCAAATGCTTGCCAGTGATATGTTCCGTTCAGGGTGTTGCATTGTGCTGCTGTCCCTAAACTAAATCCGTCCGAATTTAAGCTTCGAATACAGTTTACCACATTAAAAGCTGACCAGTATAGATACGACGCTCCACCGTTGGTATCGGAAGAACTGGCTCCAATATGAAACTTAGTTTTAAAAACAGACGAATCGCTGGCAATATTTTTCATAATTACCAAATCGGGTTTGAATCCAAGACCCGAAATAGAAGCAGCTGCACCAGTACCAGTGTGAATACCCACTTTCATCTTGAACTTTCCGCTTGGAGCCCCCCACGTAATAGGATCTCCTGCAAACCCCACCCAGTAATAAACCCTGGTTGCTTGTTGTACCCTAGCGTCTCCTCCTACAGTAAAACCATCATCCGTAAAACTTTGGATACAGTCAGCAGCATTACTGTCGGTATGCCTGAATGGTACGCTTTGGTCTCCAAAATGATAGATAGACCTCATAACTCCGCTTGTAGCAACGCTAGTAGATTTGCTTTTTACCCAAACCATTTGAGGAGTATAGCCAACACCGAAACCAGTGACAGCAAGGGGGTCGGTTACAAGAGCGCCTACAGTATAGCTACCAGTATTAAACTTACCTGTCACGTCCTTGAAGGCAATGTAATAGAATTTAGTGGAGTTTTTGTTAACTGGATTAGTCTGACCGACTGTAAAACCCGTAGCATCCAAAGAGAGAATATCGGTGGTAATACAATTAGCTGAAACAAACTGGCAACTTTCGTTAGCTGCCATATCCACAGTTCTAAACATTCCAACGTCAGCGGCTACTGATTTTACTATCACCATTGTTGGCTGAAAACCAACTGAAGTAATTGCTTGGGTAGCTTGGCCGTTTTCGTTGTAAGTGCCAACACAAAAAGTTCCGTTGGAATCGCATTGGCTACCATACCAAGCAGAGTAGTACCACATAAGGTTTCCTACGCTGTTTACGGTGGGGCCTCCAACTGTAAATCCATCGTTATCGATAGTCGTAACTGTACTGGTGTTGTCAGCAGCCCCATGAAGAAACGCAGTATTAGCAGCTGCCATTACGTTTGTGTCGCGAATTTTAAACCACCAGCCGATGTTCCCGACTGTAGCATAATTTGGGCGGGCCATGACGAGATCTGGTTGGAATCCAACTCCGGTTACTGCCACGCTAGTGGAGCTATCTCCACCATAATAGCCACTGGAATAGGAGAAATCGGTAGCGTTAGCTGTTGGAACATTTCTTATTTCAAGAGGAACAAGACAAGAAAAGCCTGCCACTACCGCTAGTGTTGTAATGATAGTAACGATTCTATTAAAAACTTTTACTCGCCTCACTTTTTCTTTCGCCGTTTACGAATAAGTTTTGTTGAAACTAGTTTGGTGTTTGTCTGCTTCATTATTGGATGGTACAGCGAAGTTCTAAAAGAAAACAAATAGGTAAAGATGGAAGGCAAGGTTTCGGTTTGTTGTTTGCGATAGATCTCATCTGGAGTAAGGACTCCAGCGGGGATTAATAGCTTATCCCCTGCTTTTAGGGCATGGGGCCATGGTAGTTGGTTGAATCTGATCAGGACTTCAGGGAAAACATCTGTAGTCTCAGCAACATGCATAAGACCTTCTCCTGCTTTTACGGTATAGACTTGAATGCGAGCGTAAAACTTTTTCTTGTCTTTGAAGTAAACAATGAAACGGAAGATGAGCCATGTCAGAAGTAATGCTCCACCAAAGATTAGGAGCCAACTTGTTCCTACCCACATTCCGAGAGTGTATGTAAATTTTTCATCTGGAAGCTGATTCACTGTGCCATCTTCTAAGGTTTCTGTTCCTGTCATAGAGTGAAGTACGAATTGGAAACGATAGTATCCGAGCCAGGGACGTATATGGTTCCAAGTCTTGGTTAGCTCGAAAGAGCTGTTTGGCATATATACGCTAATGTCCCTATCTGTTTGTTTGATAGTTCTAAGTAGTCCCCGCATATTTATTTCTAGTTCGGGTTCTAGATTGATATTGCTGTCATTGCGAGTTTTGATATTGAAAACTAATTTGCCATCTTTTACTTCATGGGTGACACCAAGGAAAGTTATTTTGCGATGGACCTTTCCTGGTACTGTTACATACATCCTTGCTCCAACTCTGATCTTCATACTCATGCCAGTATTTGCTCCAGAGGGTTTTTCGTACACAGCAATTCCCGCACTATGCTCCCCTACATTGGCGTCCAGAGGGACACTGACGGTAAATTTTACATCTACAGTTTTACCGGCAGGGATAGTCAGCTCTGGTTGCGAAACTTTTACCCATTTGCCTAGATCTTTGTTATCTGCAACATTTTTTACTAATGTAAATACGCCTTTGGTTGTATTGGTGGCATCTAATGCCTCAACCACAACTGTAATGGGTTTTGTCCCGCTATTGTGAATAGAGACGTAGTCTTCCTTGATTGCACCAGGACTGAGGGTATATACAAACCAGCTGCGTGCTCCTTCTTCAGGAAGTGCTTTGGGAACTACCCCAATGCTCCCCGCAAGAACAGGACTGGCAAATTGACCGGTACAGACTAGGAAACAAATTATCCCTAACCAGAGCTTATTTTTCATTATGAGCGTTTTTTACTAGATTTCTTTTTGGGAATCTTTAGTTCCTGTCCAGGTCGGAGATGATATGGTGGCTTCAGGTTGTTGTATTTGGCGAGTTCACGGATACTAATGCCGGCAAAGTCCGCCACATCTGCCACAGTATCTCCCTTGTCTGCAATGAGGATTTCGTAATTGCTGGCAGATTTTCTAGTGGATCTACCAACACCAGAATGCTCCAAATGATGACTAATTCGTTTCACTGCTTTGAGATGGAAGAGATGTCCGAGAACTCCGCCCAAAAGTTTCTTATTCGTCAGCAAGTCACGAGCTTGGCTACGCCATTCTAAATGGCTCATTCGTTCCGTTGGAACAAGAAGCTCATCACCAGGTTGCAGGTGATATGGCCAAGGAAGGAAGTTGAATTTGGCAAGGATAGTGGGATTAACGCCAAGCTTGTTAGCAATTTTTACCATAGTGTCACCTGCCTTCACTTGATAAATATTAGTCTTAACTCGAAGTCGACTGATAATGACAAAGTACAGCCAAATTGAACGTATTAAGTAAATAATGAATGCTAGCCCAAGCAGATAGAAGAAGTATCCCCATGGAAAAATCCAGAAAGCATATCGCGCAGTAATAACTTCGTCTGGAAGCATAGTGCGAGTTCTGTCTTCATTCACTTGTTCTTTTTCGCCTAAATGCAATTCAAAATTGGCGACAAATCTTCCGAAAATAGGCGCACGCTTATCCCACAAAATTTCGCCAGGTTGGGTAACTCCACGATTGATTTTGGTAAATGAGACATCCTTCATCTCTCCCACTTTCCCAAACAATCCCCTAATAGTGACGTTGGTCTTTGGACGAAGCGTGACATTGCCCTTGTTTTCACAGTTTAGGGTGAGGTACAGTTTGCGTTCCCCTATTCCCCAGAAGGGTTCTATATGATGAGAGGCTTTTTTAACCAGTAGAGTCCTATCAATCTGACCAGGGACCACCATATAGACAGTCACTCCGTTTCGTACAACAACATTTAACCCACTAGCACCTGTATTAGGTGTTTTTAGAGATTCGCCTTGGGTTAGAAGGACAGCCTGATGTTCGCCAACATCTAAATCTTCAGGGATCTTGATGGTCAGCTTGACTGTCACCTTCCCACCAGAAGGAATGATTACTTCTGGTTTATCGACAGTAATCCATGTACCCGGATCTGGTTCAGTACCAGCTGGAATTGGAGAGGCTTCAATCTTGTTGTTTACAACTACATATCCACTAGGAAAGACGAAGGCTTTAACGGATTCGTCGGAACCATTGCGAATTTCCGCTTCGTCGTAAATGGTCGAACCTGGTTCAGCGACTAAGTCAAAAACATTACGGTACAAACCATTAACTAGTCCTGCTGGTTGCATAGAAAGACGGATACTCACCGCCATTGCAGTTTGGGTCCCCCAAAGAAGCATCGATCCAAGACCAACGCCGAGTAGAGCTAAACTAATTAGAAATCGCTTGTTGATTGGCTTTAACATATCTGTTTTATTATCTGGCAAAATACCTGTCCATTCAATCTGTATTTTGCTTTGCTTCACCTATTCGTTTCCAGACTATGGATTGGTTATCTTTGTAAATC
>CAYSVM010000009.1:0-5235 GCA_964434605.1 uncultured Candidatus Saccharibacteria bacterium | reverse complement strand
TGCAACAATCTTGATATTTGTCTATTAGCTCGTCTATACTTGCGAGCGTATTGGGGTGTAGCCAAGTGGTAAGGCAATGGGTTCTGGTCCCATGATCCCTGGTCCGAATCCAGGCGCCCCAGCCAGTTAGTATATGAGGCGCGCTCATCTATGTCAGATTGACATAAGGGGAGTGCTGGGTTATGTTTTAGGTGTTATGAATAAGCTTTCTCATATCACCACTAGTAAGAAGATTTTGGGAGGAGTTCCTATTATCAAAGGAACACGTATCTCTGTTGATACGATTGCTAGTTTTATTTTGCACAAGAAAACTAGCGAAATTTATAAAGAATTTCCCGGTATCACTAAAGCCCAGGTTGGTGACGTGCGTAAGTTCATGATTCAGCGAGCCAGCTAATTTCCTGGATCATGTCGAAAGAAAGGCCTAGATATAAGGTGCTTCTAGATGAAGGAGTGCCGGTTAGCTTTAGCAAGTATCTTAGTAATACTCGCCATAACATTAAACACATTAAGATAGATGCTCGACATTTAATAGGCAAGGATGATAGTGCGGTAGTCGCTTATGCCGTAAAGGCAAAACGAATACTCGTAGCCACAGATGCTGATTTCTCCCACAAAAAATCGGATCTAGTCGGACAAATTACTAAGTTAGATGGTGCTGTAATTCGCATTTCTGGATCAGCCTTATCCGAAGCACTAAAAGTTATATGGCAACGTCAAGCAAGGAACCTACCTCGTTATCCCAAGGGTATATTCGTTATGAGCTACGATAGTTGCAAAAAACTAACCTAATATAAAACCGCTACTCGTTGTAGCGGTCTTATATTAAATCTTAATTAGCTTATCTCACCCACAACAATCCTGGTCAAAAGACAGACATATGGTATCTGGTATACGACAAACCAGGCACTCCAGGAGCTAGTGTCGAGCTTCTTTTCGATAAAATAGAACAACCCTCCCTATCTCAAGGAGAAAGAGTCCACGTCGAAGGTGTTCTTACTGGAAATGTTGTCTCGGTTGTAACCCTTATCCCAAAACAGCGCATAAAACTCTACTACTACAATCCTGCGCTAGACCAAGGACCAGGTGGTCCCCAGTGTAGTCGGAATGGATTGGTTGCAATCGAAAGAGACATTCCAAAAACTCAAACTCCGCTAAAGGACAGCATTGAGCTTCTTCTTGAGGGAGCCCTTACTGAAGTAGAGAGAGCACAGGGGATTACTACAGAATTTCCTCTTTCAGGAGTATCCCTAAAAAGCGCATCTATTACCAACGGTATCGCTACTCTTACCTTCAACGATCCAGAAAACAAGACGGGTGGAGGGTCTTGCCGAGTAAGTATTCTCTGGGCTCAGATAGAGGCAACTGCGAAACAATTCCCCAGCGTTACTAGTGTTCGCTTTCTACCCGAAGAACTTTTCCAGCCGTAATAACAACCATATGGAAGAAATAAAACCAACAGGATGTTGTGATCCATTCAATCCGGAACCTTGGCAAGAAAAGGAGATTGTTTGGCAAGACAAAATATTTGTCAAAAACCATATAACAAGTTTTTTCTATATTCCTCTAAACATGGGCAAAAAAATAACGCAAAGTATGACCCTAATTGAAAATGCTCATGCCAAAGCACCCTACCAGCTAATGCTGACGGAAGAGAAATCTTCCTGGGGTTCCGACATATACATAGATGTCGCCAAAGAAGTACCAGGTGCTAAGATGGCAACACTCTCTGGCACATTCCTGACCAAAGTGTTCGAAGGTCCCTACAAAAATGCTGGTAAGTGGGCTAAAGAGATGCAGGCATATGTCAAAAGCAAAGGGAAAGAAATAAAGAAGCTTTATTTCTCTTACACCACTTGTCCCAAATGCGCTAAAGCATACGGCAAAAACTATGTCGTCCTATTTGCAAAGATATAGAGCCATTTTGACCACAATTCAAGATAAATCAGCCCCAAGGGGGATTGACAGTCTATGAGGGATTCACTACAATTGAGGCGTACTGAAGACGAGCAAAACGAAAAATATGGCATCCAAGAGAAAGCCTAAAATCACACCTCCCAAGATACCCTATCCTTTTTATATATTCCTAGGAATTATTGTTTTAGCAATTGCTTCTTTTGCTTTTGCAGGTCAAAGCAAACCAACAGCTCAAAAAGTAGAAGTAATCAATGCAGTAGCTTTGCCGCCTACTATTAACCAATCTCTGATGAGCGATATTGCAGCATCTAAAATGAATCTTTTAAGTATTTTAGCCGAAAGCCAAATTATTCACTACAAAGTTATACCTCCTAATCAATCCTCTCAATGAACAAGCGAAACATAGCTTTAGGGATTGGTTTATTATCTATACTTGTTTTGGTTGCTGTTTCTTCGTCAGTATCAGCACAACAACTGCCAAGCGCAGAAGATTTTAGTGCCCTTACGGGAGGAAAACCTTATGTTGTTGTAAAAACTAATAATTTTGGTTTTAACAATAATTTACCCATCTCATTAACAGGAAAAAATGCTTGTACACCAGAAAACACTCTGGGAAATCTTTATTCTCTAAAAGCACAAGAAACCGAAGCTGTTAAAGCTCACAACATTGAAGTTCAGAAAACTGTGGATGAAATCACAAATATGGGAAAAGATTTAACAACTCAAAGAGATTCTTTGAAAAAAGCCGTTAATTTGGTGCAAACAGATCGAAACGCTATCGCTTTCAAAACATCACTTTCTAAAACAATAGATCAAATTAATGAAGTTAAAAAAACAATCGCTAGCACAACCAACAGCGACACATTAAAGAGTCTCAACGAAAAACTGGATGGATTGAACAATAATCTTTCTTTGCAAACTGAAAAGATGAAAAATACCAAACTTAAAGGTCCTTCCATTTTTTCCGCCGGAGGTATGACTTGGGGTGAAGCAGACGCAATTATAAACAAATACGCAGGTACAGGTGCTCCTGATGTATTCTCGGCAGATTTGTTGGCAGAAAAAGGTATTGGGATTATAGACGAAAAGACAACACTCGCAAAAGAACAAATCAAACGCCTTGATGAGAGTATCAGAGAAAACTCTACCCAACAATCAGAGGCAAAAGCAGAAATGATGAAACTTCCTAGTCACGGAATCACCACGCAAAAAGCGATGAGCGTCGCAAGTTCCAGTCAAGGTAGACAGACGGGATACATTTGGCCAGACGGCAAGAATAAACCAATTCAACAAAACAATTGCATTTCCGAAGAGGATGCAATTAAACAAGGAGCCACTATTGTCACATCGGAGAATGTAGCAGCAGTTAACTATCAGTTTACTTCTTCTGGGCAACCAAAAGTTCGGACCCAAAGTCTGCGTAATATAAACCAAGATTATTATGATACAAGGGATGATATTAGGCAGAAACGCTCAAGAGGTGAAATTACATTCGATGAAGCAAACCAAATGCTTGCCCAAGCTCGTAGAAATCGTAACGTGCAAAGTGGTGATAAAGTTTCAATGTACTACGATATCTTGCAGTCTAATTTAGCAACCGAATCACACAGATTTTCAATATGGCAAAGGCTGCGTAGTGCCCCTAATTCACCTATGTATGGTAAATCTTATGATGATCCAATAACTCAGCAAGCGATTGACAACGCTATGTTGGCCTCTAGAGATTTTGTTAGTGACGGGAACCCAGGAAAAGATATATGGATGCTTAACGCCTATATTGCCGCAAAAAATGATACTAGTAATCCTTGTTGGGGCGCAAGTATCAGCGACACAGCATGTCGGAATAGTTTAGAACAAGGCTATCGTAATCGTTACAACAATACTAATGCCCTCGGTTCTCCAAGTCTAAGAGGTTTATTTACTCCATTAAAAACACTAAAAGAGCTTAACCTTACAAAGAATAATTTCACCAATGCTTGCTATGGTTTGGGTATGTTTAGCAAAGAATGTCAAAATCAGTTAAATATGGGCAAAATTACACTTGAGAAGATGACGTTCCCTCAACAATGCCCCATGGACCATTACCCAGTCGTTAGTATAGACAACACCACCACCTGTGTTCCATTTCCAAATTCTCTAGGGACAAAACAAATTCAAGAAATGTTTCCCGAAAACTGTGACAAATCTGGCAATTGTTATAACCCTGAACTTTATTCAGGTACTCTTTACTGTGAAGATTCTACTGGCAAATGTTTCCCACCAAGTAAAGCTAACTGTCCCAAAGGAGTAATCGAGGACTATGTAACCGCTACAACAGAAGGTCTGTGTAGAAAAATTACCAAAGACCCGTGGTGGAGCGGAACAGTTCTTGATTCTAAATTTACTGGATTAGCTACCAAGACTTTCGCAAAAGATAATAATCTGTCATTGTCCGCTACTCAAACAGCTCTTAAAAAAGCGTTTGGTGCCCCCACACAGGTATCTCCATCCCAATCTGACATGATTCTTACAGGTACGGGAACGACGATAATGTCGTACACCGTTGCACAGGCTAAGGATATCGCAAATGTTTATAGAAAAGCTTATGAGCAAACTCCCAACAAGAGCCAACCTTTGTCAGAAAAAAATTCCGAGAATTATTATCTTAATATTCGCACTAATATAATTTCAGAGTCTAAGAAAAAGAATCAATCCACCATTACACCATCCGAAAAGTTTTACATAGATTTATTAGATAAAATGAACTTTGTCGCCATTGCTGACTCAAAAAAACAAATAGAAAAAAGAAATTCGAAGTACTGGCTACCACAACGCCCAAGTGGTGAGAAGACTGGTAAATTTCCACGATGGAACGACATAGGATGGGACGACGACCCTACCGAACAACCATTCTATGGTTATACTACATTGAAATTTTATGATTGGTAGGATAAATATGGCATTTATCTCTGGCTTCTCTTGCCCCTGTACGCCTTGTGGTTAGGGTTTGGGAAATGGAGGAAGCATGGACAAGACCCACGCCTTAGAGGCCCTATTGTAGTGGAATATGACCCACCCAAAGACTTGCTTCCATTAGAAGGAGGATTGCTCATAAATTATGTGGGAATTAAGCCTATATTTGTCAGTGCGACCATTATCGACTTAGCTGTTCGTGGATACCTAAAAATTGAAGAAATAAAACCGACGGGATTTTTAACGGGAAAAGATTGGCAAATTACCTTATTGAAAGATAATTTCGCAGAGCTCAAGCCATTCGAGATTAGATTATTAGAAGTCTTACTGGGGAACAATCCCGCAGTTGGTGCATTCACTAAGATT
>CAYSVM010000008.1:0-8651 GCA_964434605.1 uncultured Candidatus Saccharibacteria bacterium | reverse complement strand
ACCAACCTTCTATAAAAGGAGACTTCGGTGAGGTTAGTAGTATTCCTAAACCTCCAACTATCTTGCCGTTGTACTAAGCAGACCAATTGACCAATTAGTCACATTGCCAAATATTCCAGTATTTTCTCGCAAAGTCCATTCAGCTAGTTCATTGTTTCTCAAAATCCAAATCCTACGTGAATCATCTCCCAGAAAAACGCTGGCTTTTTTAACGCTTGTAATTTCATACACATTTACGCCTGCAGTATCGCTCACAAAAAGCTGATCTTTTACATTCAAGAACAAACTTTCTTCTCTTTTGCCCAGCAATTTTACATTCTGGGAAAAAGTCTTTAGTCGTTTTGTCTTTTTGGTAGTAAAGTCATATCCACCCAATTCTTTGTCGCTTGTAAAAACAAGCTTTGGCTTAATATTGCTGTGTTCATAGGCAACACCACTAATATTGCTAACAACTTTTATCCAAGCCAACTCTACTTTTTCATCTACTGATTTCAAGTTTGCTAACCATAATCCAGTAGCAGTCCCATTCTGAGTAGTAAGGATTATACGTTCATCGTTAGCGAATAATAGGTTGTAGCTCCTACCTACGGGTAAATTGCTCACAACAATATCTGCTTTTTTATCGTCAAATAAGTTGCTATCTCGCAGAAGATTGATACTTCCATTCGTTCCGCGAGAAACGATGTAGATTTTACTATTGAAGAATCCTACCCCTAATGCTGACTTTGTATACATGTTTATCTTGTTCTGGGTTAGATCGACTGCATAAAGGGTGGAGCCTAGTAAGCCCATGAATTTATCGCTTCCTATCCAAGTTATTCCTTCAGCTGTTAGTTGATTTAGGGGAGAGCTAAAAAGCTTTGCCTGGTAGCCACCCAAAACGTCTCCTACCACCAACCACTTTCTTGCGTTTGCTGTTACTCCTAGCGTCCACGCATTCCCGCTATCTGTTTTCTTGGCTAGGTAGATGTCTGTAGCAGTATTTAAAACACTCTTTACGTTGGTGGGTAAACGATCTAGATTTATTGGTTCACCTTTCCCGTCCACCGCTCTTACTAATTTGTGGGATTTATTGAAATATACTGGTTCATTTCCGACCGAAATAATCCGACCAGCATCTTGGGCAACAACTTCCGGTGTTATCTTCTCTAGGATCAAATCCAAGTTATGTTCTTCTGTTACTTCTCTTGAAGCGATTTGAATAGACTTGGTAAAGGGTCGGTACTTATCCAAAGAAAGCTTGATGGTGTAATCCCCCGGTAACATGTTGCGAAGAGTTATTGGGGTGAGCCGGGGATATTTTTTATCATTTATATACACCGTTGCCCCACTCGGCTTGGTAGATATTGCCAGTACTCCAGTCTTATGCACACTCCAGTCTTTGAAGTCCACTCTGTAACCCATGGCATACATTACAGCCCAAGCCGCCACCAGTACGAAGATGATGTCGGCTACGATGTAGGAAATAATTGTGGGCCAGTTCTTGTTTCGAGACATAATCATCTACAATGAATAGTACTGTACATCTGGGGGTACCAGTTGTTACAGTGAGTCTTCACTATCATAATTGAAGGAGGGGATAACCGCAAAGTATCAGATATGAAAATAGGTATAGACGCTACTGCCTTAACACACCAAGAACCCACCGGAGTGGAGCTGGTTACCCATGAGCTAATCCATGCTCTCCTTAAAAGAGACAGGGACAACCAATACTTGCTCTACACCCCCACTCCTCTTAACCCCAGCTGGTTACGCTACCCCAACGTAGAAAACAGAGTACTTCCATCTCGTCGCTTTTGGATATGGAGAAGTCTTAGTCCTGCCGTTAGTAAGGACCACTTAGATCTATTTTGGTCACCTAGTAATATTCTGCCTCCCAAGTTACCTGCCAAATCAATCGCTACAGTACATGACTTGGCGTTCATTCATTTCCCCCAAGCGTACAGCTGGGTAAATCGTTTACGTTCTTGGCTTACTATCCGTCGTGCTGTCCGCTTTGCCAGTAAAATAATTGCGGTAAGTGAGCAAACAAAAAAAGATATTACAACTAAATTCAATTTGCCAGAAGAAAAAGTGGTAGTTATTCCCAATGCTTTGCCCGATTCTCCTTCCTCCGTACCCATTCCCTACATTCTAGGGGGATATATTCTAGTAGTTGGTCGAGTTGAGGCTAGAAAGAACCCTATCACTGCAATAAAAGCATTTGCTCTTATTGCTCCTACATATCCCAAACTCCGTCTTGTTTTTGCTGGCAACTTTGGGTTCCAAGCCGAACAAGCAAAAGATCTTGTCCAGAAACTTGGATTAAGTGAAAGGATCCAATTTCTTGGTTTTACTGACAAAAAAGTTTTGGCCAATCTATATGCTCACGCTCGTATCATCCTCTTTCCATCTCTCTACGAAGGATTCGGTTTACCAATCTTGGAAGCCTTCTACTATGGTATCCCTGTAGTGGCTTCCAATACCCCCGCTCTGTCTGAAGTAGCAGAAGATGCTGCTTTACTTGTCCCACCAACAGATACCGTGGCCATGAGCCATGCACTTAGCCAACTATTAGATGATCCAGAGCTAAGAACAGGTCTGATTGAAAAGGGGACTGTTCAGTTGCAGAATTATTCTTGGGAAAATTCTGCCGAGAAACTTTTAGGGGTAATAAATTCCATATGAATCCTAAGATCGCTTTAGTTCACGATTTCCTCCAAACTTTCGGTGGTGCCGAAAGGGTAACTTTAGCATTGAGTGAGCTCTATCCCGAAGCTCCAATCTACACTCTCACTTACAACAAAAAATTAGACCAATTCTTCGGAAACAAGAAAATAGTTACTTCTTATTTGCAGAAATGGAGTTGGCTTCCTACCAAATTTCTTTTGCCATTTTATGCTAAGGCGATAGAGAGTTTTAATTTCAACGACTTCGATATCGTAATCTCAAGTTCCCATTCTTTTGCCAAGAATATAATCACTTCACCCGATACAATCCACATTTCATACATCCATTCCCCCATGCGCTATGTCTGGGACTATTGGCACAGCTATCTAAAAGAGCAGAAGCTTGTCTGGCCAATAAAGTCTCTGGTCGCAAGTTTTCTGCATCATCTTCGGATATGGGACAGGCTTGGTGTCTCTAGAGTCGACTACTACATTGCTAACTCCAAATATGTTGCCAACCGAATTCACAAATTCTATCGCCGCAACTCCCAAGTTATCTATCCTCCTGTAGATACAGACAAGATTCAATTTTCAAAAGAAAACCAAGGTTACCTTGTTGCTGTCTCTCGTTTGAGCAAATACAAAAGGCTAGATTTAGCCGTTGAAGCATGCAACCAACTAAACCTTCCTCTAGTAGTTATCGGTACTGGCGAAATGGAGACAAAGCTAAGGCAAATGGCTGGTCCTACGGTAAAAATTACCGGTTGGGTTAGCGATGAAGAAAAAATTGACTATATCAGAAACAGTCGTGCCCTCATTTTCCCCGGGGAAGAAGATTTCGGCATAGTTCCGGTAGAAGCAATGGCTGCAGGGAAACCAATCATCGGTTACCGCAAAGGGGGATTGCTTGAAACTGTAGTCGAAGGAAAGACTGGCCTATTCTTCAACGAACAAAGTATAGACAGCATCAAAAACACTCTTTCCCTATTCATCTCCAAAGAAAATGAATTCAATCCCAATGAAATCTCAGACCTCGCAAGAATATTTAGCCGTCAAAGATTCCAGAATGAAATAAAAGTATTAGTAGAAAAACTTTGGAATGAAAAAAACAACTGAGATTTTAGGTATAAAGATAGATTGCCTCACTTTGCCCCAAGCTTTGCAGGAGGTGGTGGATCTAGTACGAGGACGAGGTAACTACTACATTGTTACCCCCAATCCAGAGATGGTGATGTTTGCCCAAAAGAATGCTCAGTTCAAAGAGATCTTAAACCAAGCAGATCTAAGCCTAGCAGATGGCACAGGCCTCTTGTGGGCCGCAAAGTATCTCTCCCTTCACCTGACTAAAATCCCAGTTCTAAGACAAATCCAAGAATTCTTCCAACTAATTTTTACGTTATCCACAGTTGTTCTTGCACCCAAATCCCTAAATGTTATCCCCGAACGCCTCACCGGTGCAGACATGGTGTGGGAAATTGCCAAACTTGCTAGTGAAAGAGATTACCGCATCTTTCTTCTAGGTGCTGGTCCTGGTGTAGCACTGAAGGCCGCACGAGTAATGCAAACGCTGTATCCTCGACTCAATGTTGTTGAAGTAATGGTTGGTCCTCCGTATGAATCCCAAGATGAGGTAATTCGTCGTATTCAGCAAACCAATCCCCAATTTATATTCCTAGCTCTTCCTGCTGAAGCACAAATGCAATGGATGCGAGATGAACTACCCAAACTAAAAGACACCATTGCTATGGGTATTGGCGGTGCCCTAGATTTTATTGTCGGCGGTACTGCCCTGAATGCTGGGGTAGATAGCTCTCCCGCTAAGAGGGCACCTGAATGGATGCAGAAAATGGGGATGGAATGGCTTTACCGCTACTACACCCAACCATGGAGAAGGGAACGTATTAAAACTGCTACTACAGAATTTATTAGAACTGTACGAAAGGCAAAGATCAACTCCTAGGTGATACAATAATCCTGAAATGAAAAGATGTCCAACTTGGAAAAAGAAAGCTAAAATTACTGTAATTTTCCTGGTATTAGCAACTCTGATTTTTGTTTGGTATCAAAACTATACCATTCAAAATGCAAAAGCTTTCGAACAACTACCCAGATCTCTGACCTATGTTAGAATCTCTCAAAGCGGTAGCCCTGGCTCTGATGGATCATATATTCATGCTAATCCTGGCGACACTGTCGCTATGTGGTTAACAGTTAAAAACCAATCTACAAACCCCAAAGCTCAGGTATGGTATGGTCGGGGTGATTTACCAAACGAAGGACCGAACTATCCCAATGCTCATGCAATTGGGGTGGGTACAGCAAAACCACGAGACTCTAAACCAAATTGGTTAGATGATTCCAGTTTCACTATTAATGGTAATCGCTTTATGTATTACGATGGCCAACCTGTAGCTAAGGGCCAAACAATGACCCTATCTTGGAATGTAAAAATTGCCGCCAATGCTACTCCCGGTACATACAACTTGCATGTTGCACTCGTTCGCGAGTTTGACGAGTGGGGAACAAGAGTAAATCTAAACGGTAGTCGTTATCGGTATCAGGATGTACTTTGGAAATTTGTAATAGGGGAAAATAATCAAATAACAGCTCCTGAACAACCTGAAGATCAAAATAAATATGATAAATATACCGAAGGTCAAATTACTACTGCCGTAGGAAAGTTTCCTATCAAAATGGTGACTGTTGATTTAAATAATCCCAATCTAAAAATCATTACCGATACAGCAGTTTCCAGCGATCTTGATCCTACTCCATGGCCTATATTAGCTTTTAATAAGTTTTTATCTAGAAATAGTTCGATAATAGCTGCTATCAACGGTTGTTATTTTTGGCCCGCCGAAAAATCTTACGGTGGCAACAATACTTTCAACCCAATGGTATACAACAGTCGTTCTGGCGTAATGATAAACGAACGTCGAAACTCAGGTAACCTGGGTGGGTTATTGGTATTCGATACTGCTAATAAGCCCCACTTTTTCTTAAAAACCAGCGAGTTTAAATCAACCCAATGGTTTGAATCAACCTACGGCACCAAGATTGCCGCAGCGATAGCCAACGTACCAGCGCTGGTCTACAACAGTAATATCAATTACGGTGACGGTGATATGGATACTAATATGAACAACACCAAGGCAGTTCGTGCTGGTATTGGTATAAAAGGTAATTCCGTTTTTCTGGTGGTAGTGCGCAATGCTACCGTTCCAGATCTTGCTCAAGCTATGAAAGCACTTGGTAGCCAATACGCACTAAATCTAGATGGTGGTGGCTCGGCAGCCCTCTATTATCGTGGTGATTACAAGCAATCTCCAGGGAGAAGCTTACCCAATATCATCCTATTTTCACAAACCTAATTTTTCCTAGGATCAGACTTTTCCCACAGTTCTTCAAACAACGCACGGTGCGCATTTGCCAGCACTTGGCTTTCCAATATCACTCCAATCGGTTCCTCTTCTCGCAAAGAAAAGACCGACACAGTATTTCCATAAATAGATATTTCAGCATCAGTACTAAACTCGGGGTCCAAATAGCGAATTTCAAACAATTCCTCTATTGCCCGAGGGGAGTAATATTTACTTTCAAATTCCAGATCTTGTTTAGGGATAATCAATCTTGTTTTTATCTTCTTATGAGTCTTTAACTTGGCAAAACTTTTCATAAATCCACCTAACATCTCCTCAATTTCCATTCCGTTATCTGAAATTACATCAATTTGCGCTATGTCTTTGCGTAGTTGGTCTTGTAATATTTCCTTCACACCTTGTTTTCCTTCTAAAACAGCTAATATTGGCAAAGTTGGTGAAGAAACCTTTCGCAGTTTTGCTAATCCTCCCAAAATATTTTCTGTTTCATTCAACCGCTGATTCCACGATTGTGTTTGTTCTGCCACATAATCTTTTAGCGAAGATGGCTCAAGTGCAGTGAACTGGCGTATTTTCTTGTTGTCAGATTCTCCCACCAATCCTTTACCCTTTAGTTTTTCGAGCAAATCATAGGCAGTTGTGCGGTTTACACCGGCCTTACTGGCGAGGTGGGCGACCGAGCTAGTGCCTGAAGAGAGCAAAGCCAAATAAACGTCTACTTCCTTTGGCAGGAAGCCTGATTTAAGCAAAAAATCCTTTAATTTCGTTTTCTCCATATTTGTGGATTTACACCCACAAACATTATACCATACCTGATAAAAAAGTCAATTCTAGGTAGTAAATCAACAGCGTAGATGCCTAAAAGTGTGCTCTGGAATTGACAAAAACCGCATATTGCCCTAAACTGAAAACATTGGGAGTTGGAAAAAGTAGCACCTAGAGCGAACTTTCCAGCTAGTCCCTTGAAAACAAATCAAAATCAACCCGGTGGGCAACTCGCTCATCGGACTCACTGTCTCCCAAGGAGGGAACATAATGTCAGTAACTCTGATTGCAATCCTGTTGGCTTTTGTTGGTTACATTACAATCGGACTCATCCTTGCGTTCGGTGTGGTTGGTTCCACGCTTCGTAGCCCCTTATGGTGGTTTACTCACGGACTACTCAATAGGAGGGGGGCCATCAATACGGACCCTAAACCTACCATCCGCCATAGAGGGTATAGATATGATCGTACCCTGGGTGTCTTTGGTGGTGGGGAGCTGTATAAAGTAGATCTGGGTTATTCGTGTGGCGGTTACTATCTGGGTATAGACAGAAAAGATGCTGAGGATTGGCTGCGCGAGTACAGATGGGAGAGTCCTGCTTCCCAAGCTCGCTCTGCCATTCGGGTGACGTGCTTTTGGGGATTCCTGGCCGCTGTCTGGATTCTTTTGGGTCTGGCCTGGGTCATCAGGACTTTGGTGCCGCTACCTTTCCGTTTTCTCTACTGGATGGTATCCCGTATCTTCTCATTGATCTTCTCGTTGAGCGAGAAGGTTCATCAGTGGGTGACGAGGTGTGTGGAATCGCGGCGATGATCATAATCTCTATAAGGAAAACAAAATGGCCACTATCCTTTTCGTTCTGCTCTTTGGTGGTACCACATTCTTCATCCTCTGGCTCTATAGTCAGCTTAAGAAGATGAAGGAGGGGTAACCCTTGCACCTTGGTTGTATTAGGCGGCGTCCTCGCGAGGACGCCGCCTTTTTCTTAACCTAAGTAGCACTTCGGTACTAACAGAGTGATTATTTTTATATGGACAAGAATAATAAAATGTGTTATAATAATATAATTTATGAATTCAATGTATAACCCAGAAAGTAGCCGTGGAAGCAATAAAAACCCCTTTTGGGGGAAGTTTTAACAATTCAGAAAAATCACAGTTTGATCAGCATCGCCGAATTGCCGAGGAGACACTTATTCGGCTTGAGGATGGAGTATGGGATTTTTCGGACCCTATACTAATGTGGACCCCAAAAGGTGTTCAGGCGTATGGAGAATTACAGAGAAATGCTAGCTACGGTGAAAACATTAAGTGGGCCGAACATCAATTCATCGAAGAACAGGCGGAAACAGTGGCCAGACAGTTGCCCGACAATTTTGTGTGCGTAGATTTAGGACCAGGTACCGGTGAGGAGTCGGCACTACTTTTGGACAAAATTCAGAATCTCGGCAAACATGTAAAGAAATATATCGGGATAGATATTAGTCCTGAGATGTTATCCGAGACTGAAGCTCGAATGGATATATTAGGCATCGACAACGAACTGTTACAAACTTCTTTTGAAGAGGGGATGGATAAAATCAAAGATTTGTCCGAACCAAAATTTTTGACAGTTTTAGGATTAACATTATTCAATTCTGGAATTCAGGGATTAGATATTATAAAAAACAATCTCCGCGAACAAGATAAGGCTTTTTTGGATATCCAACCAAGAGAGCGGTTAGATATGGAAAAGATTAAGAGAACCTACACCGAACCCCAAACCACAGACTTTCACAATGCTAAGTTAGAGTTAATCGGATTAAAGCTAAACGAAAGCGCTGAGGAATTGTCTATCAATGATGATATGGAAGTTAGTG
>CAYSVM010000007.1:0-21230 GCA_964434605.1 uncultured Candidatus Saccharibacteria bacterium | reverse complement strand
GGAGGTTTAGGAATACTACTAACCTCACCGAAGTCTCCTTTTATAGAAGGTTGGTTAATTAGTGTGCCTTGGACAATAAGTCGACGCAGATTAGTACCAACGGGAGTACATGTCATTAAGGTAATGGTGGGTTCGGCAGTCTGAGATAAGACGTCTACCCGACTTGGTTCAACCACAAAAGTATTGTTTACCTGGTAGACAAATTTTTTGCTTTGGTAATAGATATAAATCAGATCTCCAGACTTGAGTTTATTTAAGTTAGCAAATACTTGGTTGTATTTTCCTCCGCTCCACCAGTAATATGAACTATGTCCGGTCAAGAAAACATTGCCATTATGACCTGGCATTGCTGTTCCATAATAATGCCCTACTCCATCTTTTACCGTCTCGATAATAGTGGCGTTGTCTGTGGTGTTGAGATAGATAATAGGAGCATCTACATTGATCTTGGGGATAACGATTGAATCTATAGCAAACAGTGCTGTTTTTTGATCAAACAAAGTCGTAACATTACCAGTCACAGAAGAACCATTGGTATCTACCGCTACAGGGAGATCGTATTTAGATGAATAATTGTTGGTCGGCTTCCCCCAGAGATAAGATAACTGAGAATAATAGGTTGGACCCATTACAACAAGAACGAGTAAGGCAAAGAATAAAATAAAGAGTCCCAAGAATTTCAAAAGCTCCACCCACCATCTTCTTGGACGGTAGTTGGGATTTGTTACAAACCAATTAGATTGAGGTTGATTAGGAAGAGTGTACATGTTAGCGAACTTTTGCAGAAAGTTCTTCGTAAGATAACTTTCCAGTTTGACGACTGCCATCACCAAAAATCCAAGTCGGATAAGCTTCTATGTCAGCTGTGGCACAGGCAGTTGTTTGTATATTGGGATTCTTGGCATCCGAACATTCTACGTAAGTGATATACTGCCATCCATTACCGAACATTTCTTTTTGTGCGTTGCAGTGACCACACCAAGAAGTACCGTACATCTTAGCTTCCTTAGCAGTAAGTGTTTTTGCTAAAGTTACCCACTTGTCTTCGACTTGGGTTTGATTGGAATTAGTATTGTCGTGGTTGGTAACGGCGAGTACACACAACCCAGCAATTACTACTAGTAAGATAACGAATAATAGATTCTTCATACTGTGATTGTAGCATAGTAAAGTGAGGGGCGACCGACGTATCGATCGCCCAATTTTATCTGCCGACTGATGGTAGTTCCCAAAAGTCCTCTCCAGGATTCCGGCCCTAGTGGGCAAATCCTTGCTACACCGTTAGTCCCGATACCACGACTCGGGCGGATTTGCAGCAGGAGTCAGGAATGGACAACCTTTGTGGCTGCTCCCCTTGGCATCGTCCTTGGGGTAAGAGAGTGGCAGATATGTGCAACAGATTATGCGCCTTTGGTGGCCAAGGAGAGACTCGAACTCTCAAGGGTTGCCCCACACGATTTTGAGTCGTGCGTGTATACCATTCCACCACTTGGCCATCAGAGACGCGTAATTTTTAATTGGGGATTGGAAATTTCTTTGCCAACTCCATTATCCGTTTTTTCGCTTGTGATAGTACTGCTTTACTGGTTGGTTTGTCTAGTACGTCGTTGATAACAGCAGCTAGCTCAGCCATCTCTGCTTCTTTCATTCCGCGAGTGGTGATAGATGCAACTCCAAGTCGAATACCAGAAGGATCGAAGGGAGAACGCAAATCACCCGGCACCATATTCTTATTGACGATAATCCCTGCTTTTTCTAGAGATTGTTCTGCTTCCAGTCCTGTTATATTTTTACTAGTTAAGTTAATCAGAATGAGATGAGTATCTGTTCCGCCAGTTACTAACTTAAAGCCAAACTGAGTTAAGTTGGTTGCTAACATCTTTGCGTTGGCAACAATTTGTTTGGCATATTTTTTGAATTCAGGCCTACTTGCCTCTTCCAGACATATAGCTTTGGCAGCAGTGGTGTTGTTGTGCGGACCTCCCTGGAATCCGGGAAATATTGCTTTGTCTATGGGAGAAGCTAGGGGTTTTTTGCACATAATGATAGCTCCTCTGGGACCACGCAGAGTTTTATGGGTTGTAGTGGTGACAATATCTGCATGTGGGAATGGTTGCGGATGAACACCACCAGCAATAAGCCCAGCAATATGGGAGATGTCTGCCATGAGATATGCGCCTACTTGTTTGGCGATTTTGGCAAAACGAATGAAATCTATATTTCTTGGATAGGCTGTGGCACCGCAGACAATAATCTTAGGCTTGAAGATTTTTGCCATTGTTTCAATCTCGTCGTAGTTTAGAAGACCAGTGGCGGGATCTACTCCGTATTGGATAAACTTGTATGCTTGGCCAGAGAGATTTACCCGATGTCCGTGGGTTAGATGTCCACCATGCGCCAGACTCATGCCCATAACGGTGTCGCCGAACTCCAGAAGAGCGGTATAGACAGCTAAATTAGCTGAACTACCGGAATAGGGCTGGACATTGGCATGTTCGGTCTTAAAGAGCTTTTTGGCGGCCTCTATAGCCCTGTTTTCTACCTCGTCGATAATTTCATTGCCACCATAGTAGCGTTTTCCAGGGTATCCTTCTGAATATTTGTTTATTAAAACAGAACCTACTGCTTGGCGAACAGCCAGGGAAGCTATGTTCTCTGAGGCGATAAGAGAGAGGGTCTCCTGTTGGCGCTTCTCCTCTGATTCAATAAGCTGTTGGATCGTTTTTGTCACCCTCTTATTCTATCTGATTTTTCCTAGATTGCGGGGAAGGACAAAAAAAGCTATACTACGACTGATT
Source organism: uncultured Candidatus Saccharibacteria bacterium (assembly GCA_964434605.1). Lineage (GTDB taxonomy): Bacteria > Patescibacteriota > Kazan-3B-28 > Kazan-3B-28 > Kazan-3B-28 > JAKLDB01. The sequence continues at coordinate 18,432 of CAYSVM010000007.1, read as the reverse complement.
TTTCTCCTTATGGAATTGACCAAATATGCATTTTTATTGGGGTCTCATCCATTGATGAGCTTTCTCGAAATCTTGAATATGTTGGAAGTAGAGAAGATACCCAAAGGAAATTACATTCGCATTGGCGAAGATATTTTGATAATTCCCTTAAAGCTTAGTGATGAGAAGCTAATAAAGCTACAAAGGCTACTTGGTGGAACAATTAAGATTATTGAGATAGTGGATGAATTTGACGGAACTATTTTCCAAGTAAGTAGGGTGCTGACACCAGAGACTTTGATAGACAAGTACTTTGCTCAATCGGAAAGCAAGATTAATTTTGGTTTTTCCGTGTATTCCACTACTCACCTGGTTTATTCGGAAATAAATTGGTTGAGAAATTTTGCTTACCAAATAAAACGTAAGTTTAAATCCAACTACAGCATTCGATACGTCGATGAGAAAAACTTCGAGTTGTCTTCGGTAATGGTTGCGAATAACAAGTTAGTGGAGACGGGCGCAGAGATTGTGATTATCAAACAAGATAAGAACTTCAAGATTGGGAGAACTAGAACGGTGCAAGATTTCCGTAGCTATGCCCAGAGGGATATGGAAAAGCCAAGTCCTAATCCGAAATCTGGGATGCTTCCACCCAAACTAGCACAGATTATGATAAACCTTTCTAGAGATAGTAAGCACAAACAAATATTCGATCCATTTTGTGGAAGTGGGATTATTTTGCAAGAAGCTCTTTTGTTGAATTTAGACATTTTAGCTTCAGATATAGATGAAGACGCAGTGAAGGCAACTGAAAGCAATCTAACGTGGCTAATTAAAACCCATAACGCTGCTGCACCTAAATTGGGTTTGGAGAAGATAAAGACATTGAAGCTTACTGGCCGAATCCGTTTGGCAGATGCTACTCGCTCCCGCTGGATAAAGGCGAACCAGCCAGATGTTTGTATTGTTTCTGAACCATATCTAGGTCCACCCCAGAGAGGACCCGTGTTACTTCATCATGGGAAGAAGATAGCAGAAGAATTAGAGAAATTGTATGTAGACTTCTTTGAGAATCTGCATAAAAACTATGGGAAAATTACCAAAGTAGGTTTTGTTTTGCCAGTTTTAAAAACTAATGAGGGTCTTTTGTATATGGATGTGCTGGAAAAGATAAAGGCTTTGGGATTCACTCCCCGACCCTTCTTGCCAGCAGAAATGGCTAAAAAGGAGCCTTTGGCGACCCATAGAGGAGGATTGCTCTATTCTCGACCAGATGCTTTTGTTTTGAGAGAAATCTTTGTTCTGGAGAAGAAGAGTTGACGCTTTTATCCAGATACGGTAATCTGTCCGAGTTGGATTAATTCACTAAAATTCTAGATTCTACTCCTATGGCACATGTAAAAGCGGCGGGAACATCTAAAAACCTGAAGGACTCTAAGCCAAAGATGCTTGGGGTCAAGGTGTATGGGAATCAATACGCGAAAGCGGGAGATATTATCGTGCGCCAAAGAGGCCAGAAGTATCGTTCAGGAGAGAACACTATGATAGGCAAAGATCATACTATTTTTGCTAAAGTGAGTGGCAAGGTGAATTTCCAAGTGAAGCGGGTACGCAAAAATGGTGTAGGACATGCAACCGCAACCTACATTAGTGTTGTAGCAGCGAAGTAGTTTTAAGTAGAAGAAGCCGACCACCTTTTGGGTGGTTTTTTATTAGTCCGTAAAAATCGGCTGGTATTGGAGAACTGGTTGGGGGGTTTCGAGTAACGAAGTAGAGCGAATAACAGCTCCAATGAAGTCTCTAAATAATGGGTGGGGACGATTGGGCCGAGATTTAAACTCGGGATGGAATTGAGATGCAACGAACCACGGGTGGTTGGCTAGTTCGACTATTTCCACTAATTCACCACTGGGAGACACACCGGATAGGAGCATCCCAGCAGATTCGAAATTCTGACGGTAAAGATTATTGAATTCATAGCGGTGACGATGACGCTCTGAGATCTCCGAAAACTGGTAGGCGACTTGGGCACGAGAATTGAGACGTAGAATAGCGGGATACGCACCCAAACGCATGGTACCGCCTTTGTCTAGGATAGTTTTTTGGTATTCCATGATGTGAATTACGGGATGGGAGGTGGTTTCATCGAATTCTGTACTGTTGGCGTCAGTCCAACCCAATACATTACGAGCAAACTCTATTACAGCAATCTGCATTCCAAGACATAGACCAAGATATGGAATTTGGTTTTCTCGTGCATATTGAGCAGCCCGTATTTTCCCTTCAATACCTCTTACACCAAATCCGCCTGGGACAACGTAGCCATCACAACCGCTCATAATTTCGGAAATGTTGGCTGTCGGACTACCAAGTTCTTCGGCATCAATCCATTTCAGATTTACATCTACATTGTGGTACCAACCAGCTGCACGAAGCGCTTCAAAGATACAAATATACGTGTCTTCCATTGTGGTGTATTTCGCAGCAATACCAACATTTATTTTTCGTTTATCTGATTTTATCTTCCCAACGAGTTCTCTCCACTCGCTTAGTTTTGGTTCAGCGGGAATAAGCTTTAGCCTTTCTTCTATTACTTTCCCGATCCCAAAGTTTTCTAAAGTTAGGGGAACCTCGTATACCGTATCTGCTGTCTGCAAAGGAATGACATTAGTTACAGGTAGACTTGCGGCACGAGCGATTTTCTCTAGACCACTTTGAGGAATTGGGTAATCTGAACGACAGAAGATAGCATCTGGAGAGATACCAATCCCCTGCAATTCACGAATACTAAATTGTGCCGGACGAGTCTTTATCTCCTTAGTTACCCCTAGATACGGTAGAAAAACAGTGTGGCAATACATTACGTTGCTGTGTCCTATGTCATGGCGCATCTGACGAATAGCCTCCAAGAAGTGGAATCCCTCGTGATCGCCTACTGTCCCTCCGACTTCTACAACTGCAATATTTGCACCCACTTTTTTTGCACCATTGATGATAGTTTCTTTTACGACATCAGTTAGGTGGGGAATTACCTGCACAGTTTTTCCGAGAAAATCTCCTCTTCTTTCGTGAGAAATTACATCGCTGTAAATACGACCAGTCATTATTGATGAATCTTTGGTCAGGTTTTCATCAATAAATCTTTCGTAGTGGCCTAGATCTAAGTCTGTTTCCACACCATCGTCTGTAACAAACACTTCACCATGTTCACCCGGATTCAATGTTCCTGCATCATAGTTGATGTATTGGTCTAGTTTTTGCATAAAGATCTTGTGTCCCCGCGCTTTTAGAATGTTTCCGATTGATGCGGCGGAAATCCCTTTACCAAGACCCGACAGAACGCCTCCAGTAACAAAAATAAATTTTATGCCAGTTTCGTTCATTATTTATATATTCTAGGAATATGTGCAGGAATCCGGGAAAGGATTTCGTAGTTAATAGTACTAGCCCAGTCGGCAATATCGGTGGCGGTGATTTTTTTGTTCTGACTACGACCGATAATTACAACCTCATCCCCAACCTTGGCTCGAGGACGTCGACTAAGATCTAGAATGGTCATATTCATACATACTCGACCGATAAATGGAACAACGGCACCTTTTAAGAGAGCAAACCCCATATTGCTCAAGTGTCTTGGAATTCCTTCGAAATAACCAACTGGGATTACGCCAATAGTCATTGCTGATTTGGCCTGATAGTTGCATCCATATCCGACATAGCTTCCTGCACGAATGCGTTTGACTTGCACTAATTTTGTTTTGTAGGAGAAAGCGGGTTTAAGTTTGAAATTTCTTGTTTTTTTACTTCTCTTGCACCAAAGCTCTACTCCGCGAGAAGGCCAGATGCCATATAGTGAGATACCGATGCGAACACAGTTGAAGCGGCTTTCGGGAACCATAATGGTAGCGGCAGAAGAAGCAATTGAAATGATTGGAATTTTTATATCCAGCTTCTTTAGTTTGGCAAGCAGTCTCTCGAATACGAGAATTTGGTCGTTAGTGTAGCTCTGGTTTAGTTCTTCTACGCTAGCAAGGTGTGAGTACAATCCTTCTAGTTCGAATTGGCGAGTTTTGGAAGTAATTAGTTTGATAATTCTTAGAGCATCGTCTAGACTGGAAAATCCCAAGCGGTTAATCCCACTATCTATTTTTACGTATACGATTGCTTTGCGGTTAATAATATCTGCAATACGGGCAATAGCGCGGTAACTTTCTTCGTTGTAAACACTCAAACCAATTTTGTTACGAATAAGTGAACTAATGTTGTCTTTGGCAACTGCACCTAAAAGAACTATTGGTTGAAGGATTCCTTTCTTTCTTAATTCCAACGCTTCGTCTGCAGAAATTACTGCTAAGTAATTGACACCAGATTTTATTGCTTGTTTGGCAACCTCAAATAAACCATGTCCGTAAGCATTGGCTTTTATGACTGCCATGATTTTTGTTTCTGGTTTTAGGAGGCGCCTAAATTGCTTGATATTGAAATCAATTGCTTTTAGATCAACTGTAACCCAAGCAAGTGTATTGCTCATATAGTCAAAATCAACACAACCTCAACCCCCACATGCCTAACTCCCAGTAGGCATACCTTTACCATGATACTACAAAGCCCACCTCCTGGGAAAAATCCCTCCTAGAGGAGAATTTAGATATCTAGGTTCTGGACGAATTGGGCGTTGTCTTCGATGAACTTCTTGCGAGGCGCAACATCGTCTCCCATAAGAGTGGAGAACATTTCGTCAGCTCGCTCTGCATCTTCTATCGTTACACGGTGAATAATACGGACTGTTGGGTCCATAGTGGTTTCCCAAAGTTGATTCGGATTCATTTCACCAAGACCTTTGTAGCGCTGGATAGAAACTGTTTTAGTAGACGCTTCTGTCCCTTCTATGTTTTCTGTGGGAACTTCTCCTTCGGTCGGTTCTTCTATCTTTGCTTTCTTGTTTTCTTTCTTGGAAGCAGCTGCAGCAAGCATCTCTTTCATTGCAGAATCTTTTTCTGTGTCAGAATAGACCCAACGAACATCTTTACCAAGTTTAAGTTGGTAAAGTGGTGGTTGACCGATGTAGAGATATCCTCTGTCGATTACTGCACGCATGTAGCGATAGAAGAAGGTGAGTAGAAGGGTACGAATGTGGGCACCATCTACATCAGCATCCGTCATGATGATAACTCTGTGATACCGAATCTTATCGACATCAAATTGTTCAGCAATTCCTGCACCAAGAGCAATAATTAGAACTTTGATTTCTTCGGAAGAAAGCATTCTATCTAATCTAGCTTTTTCTACATTCAAAATCTTTCCACGCAAGGGGAGAATAGCTTGAAACTGACGATCTCGCCCACTCTTAGCAGAACCTCCAGCAGATTCACCTTCTACGATGAATATTTCGGATTTAGACGCATCTCTTTCAGAACAATCTGCTAGTTTGCCTGGGAGGGTCATTCCTTCTAGAATCCCCTTCCTAAGCACTGTTTCACGCGCCTGACGAGCTGCTAAACGAGCTCTAGCGGCCAACATGGTCTTGCTGATAATACGCCTTGCCTCGGTAGGATGTTCTTCTAGGTAATTACCAAAGTAATCGGACATTACAGCGTCAACAGCAGTCCGAACATTGGTGTTACCGAGCTTAGCTTTGGTTTGTCCTTCAAACTGTGGATTGGCAAGTTTTACAGAAATAACTGCAGTTAGACCTTCACGGACATCGTCTCCAGAAAGAGCGTCATCTCCGTTTTTAATTAGTCCTGCTTTCTTACCGTAGTTATTCAACACGCGAGTAAGAGCAGTTCTAAAACCAACAACATGAGTTCCACCTTCGGGGTTGTAGATGTTATTGGCAAATGCCTTTAGTGTTTCGCTAAAGTCTTCTGTGTATTGGATAGCGATTTCCACTTGCACGTTATTCCGCTCCTTGTCGACATAGAAAGGTGGAACAAAGAGAGGATTCTTATTCTTATCTAAATCCTCTACGTAAGACTGAACACCGCCGTCGAATTTAAATTCTTGAGATTCACCATTACGTTCGTCGCTAACTTTTATCAAAACTCCTTTGGTGAGATAGGCTTGTTGTTTGAGATGTTCCAAAACTGTTTTCCAGTCGTAACTCTCGTTTTCTTCAAAGATCGTTTCATCAGCATGGAAACTAATTTTAGTACCGTGTCCTTTGGCTTTGGAATCGATGAGTTTGACTGGGCTCTTTGCTTTTCCCTGTGAATATTCTTGAGCATGGGTTTTGCCGTCACGAGTTACTTCCACTCGCATCCAATCAGAAAGAGCATTTACTACAGAAACACCTACACCATGTAGGCCACCAGAGACTTTGTACCCAGAACCACCGAATTTACCACCAGCATGTAGCGTGGTAAGAACAGTTTCGAGGGTGGATTTTTTTGTTTGGGGATGTTTTTCTACTGGAATACCACGACCGTCGTCTGTGATTGTTACTTTGCCATCTTTGTGGATGATTACATCAACCAGAGTGCCGTGACCAGCCATGGCTTCATCTATGGAGTTGTCTACTACCTCCCAAATGAGGTGGTGCAGACCCTCTACCCCAGTAGAACCGATGTACATTCCAGGACGTTTACGGACAGGCTCAAGACCCTCCAGAACCTGGATGTCTTTAGCACCGTATGAGCTAGTTTTTTTACTGTCTTCTGTCATATATAAATCCGCCTTGGGGGCGATAACTACTACCTAAATTATACCTGGTTTACAGGGGTAAAACAAGCCTATAACTACTCTCTTAGTTTGGCATCAAACTGGGTTTTGGCAGCTTCAACAATACGGGCATGGATATCTTCCCGCTCGGCACTAGTTAGGGTACGCTCTGAGGAACGCAAAGAAATATGAAAGGCGATTGAGCGTTCTTTTCCTTTAGAAAATTCAAATACATCAAATAGTTCTACTTCTTCTACCAGAGGATCAATTTGTTTTATCACCTTATGTAATTCGCCTATCCGTACTTCTGGACCAATAACGAATGCCATATCCATTTTTGTGGCAGGGAATTTGTTTAGTTCAATAAAGTTCCTCTCTTTTGTAATATATGGCAGTAATCTACTGATCTCTAAAGTAAATTGGGCTTTATTGTCTCCTAGATCAATGATCTCGCCCATTACAGTGCTTTGGTTTGGAAGCTGGATAAGCAATCCTGAATAATGCACATATTCTTCCATGTGCAATACCAATCCTAATTCACTAGCTAGTTTATCCACCACCCCACGTAAGATGCGATAAGCATCCTTGCCCTGAATAAGGGCTGCCAACTGTTGCTCCTCGACGGGCAGAACATCTCCAAAATCTCTAAAAGTAGTAGAGAGTTCGAAGATGCGGTATTCCGGTCGGTTAATATTTAGTTTCTCTAGGCCGTTTTGGAGGTCATCAACTAAGTAAGTCCACTGCTGGTTAAGCGGGTTTTCTAGTTTTACTTTGTTTTCGCGAGGTAGATCATCAAAGGGATGAGTATACACTTCGACAAAACCGAGACGTTCCATTAGGTTGCGTACACGTTTTTTGAGTTCTTCTATCGGTGGCATTTCGAATGGTTGGCTGGAAATCTTAGGCATTACAAATGGGACTTGGTCTGTTCCATAGATGCGCAGTATTTCCTCGGCGATATCATTCATGCCGACAATGTCTGGACGAGAACTGGGTACTTTAATGAGTAGATCATTGTGACGAATCGTCGTGGGAAGATCGAGGCGGTTTAAGATGTTTGCCATCTGTTGAAGAGAGATATTTACTCCTATTAGGTTATTAATATCCTCCGCTCTCACCCGCAAAGGCATGGTATTGAGAGATAACTTGCCACGTACATCAATTTGTCCACCTAAAATTTCACAGGCAGGGGAGTCGGCTTGAATTAAATTGAGTACCCGGGCCATTGCATTTTCAAGTGATAGGGGATTGACTCCCCTTTCGAAATGCAACTCTGCATCTGTACTTATTCCTAATCTTTTAGAAGTTTTTCTTACTGAAATCTTGTCGAAGCTGGCAACTTCAATAACCAGGTTGCGAGTCTGTTCACCTACCCCGCTTTCCTCTCCCCCAATTATTCCAGCAATTGCTATTGGTTTTTTGTTATCTGCAATAATCAGTGTTCTATTGTCTAATTTTCTTTCTACTCCATCTAAACAAAGAAGGCTTTCTCTTTCATGGGCTAATCTAACAACGACTTCCCTCTTCCCTACTTTTTCCCAATCAAAGGTGTGGATTGGGTTTCCAAGCTCTAGCATTACATAATTTGCTATATCAACAATGTTGTTGACTGGGCGCAGACCAGAGGCATTCAAGATATCTTGCATCCATTCGGGAGAGGGTTTTACGGTAACATTACGTACTACTCTGCCTAAATAGCGCGGACAAAGCTTGCTATCTTCCACTTTTACTTTGAGTGCGGTAATGGTTTTATTGGCCGATCCAGCAGTTTCGGTGAAGTTGAGATCTATTTTGGGGCGAAAATCAATGTTTAAAACGGCTGCCAACTCCTTGGTCATACCGATATATGACATTAGGTCAGGTCGATTGGATAAAATTTTGGGTTCGATAATAGTATCTGCGTTGGTATCTAAAAGTTCTTCTACTGGTGTGCCGGGAATTGCAGATGCCTTAAGAACCAGAATACCTTCAGACTTTTCTGCTAATCCAAGCTCTGTTTCGCTACAGATCATCCCGAAGGATTTCTCTCTCCTAATTATTGCTTCTTTTATCTCTCCACCAGGTAGTTTTGCGCCTACTAAAGCCAATGGGATTTTTTGTCCAACAGCAATGTTGTTTGCACCACAGACGATAGGGAGGATTTCGTTCCCAATATTTACTTTTACTAGATGAAGTTTGTCGGCATTGGGATGATTACGAATTTCTAAGATTTCCCCCACTACTACATTAGTAAAGGAAGTGTTGATGGAAACAGACTCTACTTCAGTAATATGCAAATTCATCAGCTCGGCTATTTGGGCTGGGCTTTGTTTGAATTTCAGGAGCTTCTTTAGTTGGTTGTATGAGAATTTCATTAGAATTGTTCTAAAAAGTCTAAATTACCAGAAAGAAAATGACGAATATCTCGGATGTTGTATTTCAACATGACTAAGCGGTCGATCCCCATTCCAAAAGCGAAACCAGAATATTTTTCCGGATCAATGCCACGGTTTTTTAGAACAATTGGGTTTACCATTCCGCATCCCATTAGCTCTAGCCAACGTCCTTCAAACCACACATCCATTTCGAAGCTTGGTTCGGTAAAGGGGAAGTAGCTTGGACGTAAGCGAATTTTTGCATCGGGTCCGATGATTTGATGGATCATGGTTTGCAGGGTTGCTTTTAGATTTGCAACTGTAATTCCTTCATCTACTATGAGTCCCTCTAGTTGATAAAAGACGGAGCTATGAGTAGCGTCTTCCGCTTCGTAACGAAAAGTCCGACCTGGGGAGATGATCCGGATTGGCGGTTTGTGTTCCATCATATAGCGAATCTGTACTGGAGAAGTATGAGTACGAAGTAAGGTATTGTCGCTTTTCCCTTCGGTTCGTTTTATCCAAAAAGTGTCCCATTCATCTCGAGCAGGATGATCTGCGGGGATGTTGAGCATGTCAAAATTATATTTCTCCAGCTCTACTTCAGGGCCAGTGGCTACGGAATAGCCAAGTCCTCTAAATAAATCTATTAGTTCGTTTGTCATCTGGGTGATGGGATGCAAACGACCTATCGGCTGTGTAATTCCGGAAATAGTAGGATCAAAATTGCTTGCCTTTTTTTCTTCAGACGATTCTTTTATTTTTTCTAGTAGCTCAGTTATTTCTTCTTTTGCCTGGTTGCCTAGACTTCCTAATTCAATCTTTTCTTCCAATGGAAGAGTAGCGAGTTGGCGTAATAACAAATTCAACTCGGATTTACGACCAAGATATTTTACACGCAGGGATTCATAATCTGCTTTTTTTACAGAAGAAAGCTCTGCTCGTGCAGCCTCCAGAATTTTTTGAATCTTATCTTTCATTATTCAGGTTTCACCAAATAGAAGGATTCTATAACCAGACCAGCTACCACAATGGCAACTCCATTCCACCAATTTAGCTTATCCAGAGCGGATAACAACAGAATACCCGAGCTACCCACTCCCAGCAAGGTAGCTTGGCGGATGGTAACACCAAGAGAGATGGGACGAGAAAAACGGTATCGGAAGTAACTAAATACTATAATTAGAACCCCCACCATGGTAACAGTAAGGCTTACAAAAAATAGAACAATGCCGATAGCTCCAGAAGTGGTGGGATCGAAATAGAATAAGACTAGTAACCAAGCTACTAGCGTCATTCCTGTTGCTACTGCAATCCCTGGTAGATATCCGTTTCCAAACATATATCAAGTATATCTGAAATATGGAGGATTTTGGGTATAAAAAAGTCCCCCCAATCAGCGGGCCCAAACATTAAATATTTTGGCACGGTTGGGGGGACAGAAGGGTTCACCTCCCATCCCGCCGCTGCCAATGCTGCTAAGAAGACGAACTGCTTCTTCTGCTTAGTAGCACTGACACCGGAATATTTTTTCACCTAAGGTACAAGTACAACAAATTTTATTTTGTTTTGATACGGGACAGTAAGGGGATGCGAGACACCACTGGGGGGAGTGATATCTCGCATTCCCCTACTCTCATTCAGGTTTTCAAAGTCGCCAGTAAATTATTATATTGTAGCACAATAAAGATACTTTGTCAAGAGATATCTCCTTGCCAATAATAGGACAGCGTTTTATATTTTATCTATTATTCCACTCCCATAAAGGAGGTGAGATGTGGGATCGCACCATACGTACCATCCGCCGTTACTCTGGCTATGCATACTGGGAATACTTTTCCTGGTCATAGGGAGCTTCTATTACGGCTCCTATCCAGAGGGGTTGGGTTGGGCACTTATTCTTTCCGGGGCATTACTTCTTGCAGTAGCAACTGTAGTGAATGTGTGGCCCCACCATGTCACTCATTACTAGTCCAACCACGCCAAACCAGAGGTTACGAAACATTTCGTAGTCTCTTTTTGTGTTAGCCCAATAATTCTTTGGTGGTTTGAGGAATTACCACAAAACCTTCGAGAGAGCCGACAATCTTTTCTCCGTAATCTTTTTTAACCAGACGACTATCTGCAAGGATTAATGTTTTGAATTTCATTAATGAAGCGGTGTGTAAAACTTCTTTTAGTTTCATGACTGTACGAGGAATGGTGTAGGTATCAAAATTGCTATTTCCCTCTTGCATGACTTTTGCTTGTGGACGACCATTGGGATCGAATGGAATCTTGCTGAGCAATAATAGGTCAAACTCTGATAGATACAATCTTGCACGCTCTAACCACCAGTAATACGCAATGATTCCAAGATGGCGATTGGCGCCAACAAGCTCAGGTAATCTTTCAAGCGATTTTGTGGTATTGGAGCTAAGGACTGCAATCTCTGCATCCACGAGTGGTTGATACAGCCAGTCGAATAACTCTTCTGTATCATATGCAGAACCAGCTAAAACGAGAGAATAAGGATTGTGGTTGATTAGCTTAGAAGAAAGTTTGCCTAGAGCATCCATATATTCTTCGCCTTCGGGTAGATCTTTTACCAACAGTAGTTCCATGGGTGTTTCGTCTTTTAGCACTTTCCCGTTTATCTCTCCAAAAGATGTATTCCAGTAGCTGAAACGATTTTGTACAGAAAGACCAGCACCTAGAACAGTACAAGATTTACTTTCTTTCAAGGTTTTTTCCAACAAGACAAAATCTGGATGAGCGGGTAGGATGTCTAGGAAGAATCTGTTTTCAATGGCGTTAAGGAAATACCTATACGAAGGATCTAAAGACATTAGTGCCTGCAAATGGGCAATTAGCAATGTAGTGTGCTCTATCTGTTGTTTGGCATCTGGCAGTTTGGTTTCAGTTATTACCGAGAGATATTGAGAGAGATCGGTAATAACTCCATTTAGATGGTTGCGTAGTTCGTCGGTGAAATTTACACCAGTTACTTCGGTGTTGCGGTCGAATATATTGCTGGGTGGGTTTTTTGCATACCAATCTACTAATTCTTTGGAGAGAGTTGTCAGACGGGAGCTGATATCGTTGAGAAGTTTGAATATTTCATCTGCCAGTTTTACATCTTTCGGACGAATGTGGAGATGAACAAAATCTCGACGACTTGCCACGAGAGCGTTGAAATAGTTTATTGAAAGTGTACGGGAAGACGAACGAATTGCCGCTTCTTCAACACCCAAAGGATCTAACATTACAATGTTGTACTTTTCTAAGTTTTCTATTTCCAAACAAGAACTTGTAGTTGCGATAATGAGATCTGCTTTGGTATTTTCTGGTAATAGAGATTTTTTGATATCGGTGGGGGCAAATTTCTGTTCCCATTGATAGATCTCGTCGTTTACCAAATACATTTTTGCTGGATTGCTCCCCCACTCGTTTCGCCAAATAACAATCTTGGCGATAAGTCGAGCTTCAATAGCAGATAGAGAGGGCATTAGTTTTGCTAGTCTGGTCTCGCTTCCTTCTTGGTAAAAAAATTTTTTGCGATCACGTACAGCTATTTTTAGGTTCCTAGACTCTCCCAAAGATTCCCAGCCTATTTCCTTCCATGCATTGAAGGGAACAACCAAGATGGCTGGAGTTTTAGTTAGAGCATGCGCTACCCCCAAAGACAGTTGGTCGACAGGAAAGTGGGTTTCGATAAAATTCACTTTTCCAGTTTCTGCCGATTTTACTTCTGACAAATACTGTTCGGCTAAGTTAATAGAATCTTTTAATGCACTGGTGTGTATTGAAATATGGGGTGCGGACAATGGTTCGAATTTCCATCCAGGTAATTCAAAGAGCCACCGCCAAGCCCAACTCTTTTCAGGTAGGAGATCAAGGACTTGTTTACAAGTAGTTTTCTTGAAGCCAGCTACTTCGTTACTGAGAAATTTAATTAAATCAACCGTAGCTAATACATCTGCCATAGCTCTATGCGACGGCTGATTAGGAAAGTGAAAACGCCAAGCCAATCCTTCTAGACTGTAGCTAGGTTGTTTGGGAAGTACCGTTTGGGCAAGCTCTAAGGTGTCTAATAGGTCTCCGGAGAGTTTCAGCCCTTTGGCATGTAAAAATTCGACATCGAAACTAATGTTATGGCCAGCAATAGGCAGATCTCTCACAAATGATTCCACCTTAGGCAAGACTTCTTGGATCGTAGGTTGCCCCTCTAGATCTTTTGAGGAAATACCAGTTAGTGCAGTAACTAAGGGACGGAGAGGAAGTTGGCTGGTAGAAACCAAGAGATCCAACTTGTCTGTAATTTCACCCTTTGAGTTTAGTTTGACTGCAGATATTTCAATAATATCGTCCCTTTTGGGATCGACTCCGGTTGACTCAATGTCTAAAACTACTATTTCTGGGTATTGCATTAGAGGCGAGAGATTACTACTTCAACAGTATCTGGTGTGAAGCTTACAACTTGGATGTTAGCTGGGACAACAAACATCGCTGGAGTAATGGTTATTTTGTTGGTACCAGACAGGCTCCCCCTTAGATCTAGTTTCAGTTGAATGTCTGAACGTTTTATCTGGTTTACCACCCTTGGGTCTCCAGAGATGACTAGCTGGACACTAGTAGGGGTAATGGTGGTTACACCGAAACCTTCGGTTACATTAGCATACTGGGGAACGATGTCTAGTTGGCGTGTTCCTTCACCAGAACCGATAATTATTTCTGCCATAACAATACTGTCTCCGACCATTTCTATACCATCTGGCAGATCTACTGCTACTTGTTCGCTGAAATTTGTTCGCCTGTCGTTGAGATTGATTGGGGTGGAGACAAGAAAGTTAATTGTCGATAGTTTACTTTGTGGTCCGCGAACTTGGGCGATAGGAGGATTAAATACCACTTCTTGTACCCAAAAGCCTCCCGGTAGTTCACCGATAAAATTAGGTCTTATGCCAAGATTACGGATACTAGAACCGGTGACTATTTCTACGTTTACTTTAATAACATCGGGGGAAAGGTGGACAGATTGAATGACTTTACCATGAGCATCTTGTACTATTGGTTCTCCTGGAACAACAAAAGAACTTCTCCGATTAGCTATATCTACATATACGTGGGCCTGAGAAATCTTATCCAAAAGCGAAACAGCACCAAATACCAGTACCTGAGATGGAGTAGAAGTTAGAGAACGAACACTGTAGTTGTCTGGAGAGCTACCTTTGGATAGAGCAATGACGTCTATAGTTTTTGAGGAGACTGTTTCTATATTTATAGTTAGTTCTTTTGGTGTAAAACTGATTACCTTAATGTTTTTAGGAACCAGTTTAGGTTTAATTGTAACTAAAAATTGACCAATTCCTGTTATCTTCGTGGCGTCGATAGAGAATTGTAAAGTTTCATCGGAAAGCTTAGAGATATCTCGTAATTTTCCGTTTACAGTTGTCTCTACTGTAGTAATTGGTTCAGCAATAGCGAGATTCTGAGAAAGGTTTTCGATAACTACTGGTGCATCAAGAGTTTTCGTTCTATCGACAAACGCATAGATATTGACCCACACCAAAATAGCGGTGAGCAGGACTATCCAGCGCATAATACTCATCGAGCTTAGATGCATTTACATTCGATGATAAACCAATATGTTTTGCAGTAGTTTGGATAAATCGGCCAGAGCGATGTTTTTGTAGGTGTTGTCGCCATAGACTACGCTAATGTCTCCTGTAGTACGATTGGATAATACTATTACCGCATTTAGATCACGAGCTACTCGCTGAATGGTTGGATCGGTGGCGTTGAAGAGAATTCTGGCTTTGGGACGCATAAGGGTGGAACCTGCTGCGATAATTTTGTTGCCTTCAATAATTACTGCACCCTTTCCCAGCACCGAACCATTGTTGAAGAAATCAATCAGTAAATCGGAACGAAGAGGAGAATTCATCTTAGTACCGTTTTCTATTAGGCGAGTTAGAGGTTTATCTCGTTTAATAATAAACAATGCCGGTTTGTGGGCGCGAGCTAGAACCGCTAAGGCTTCTACAATTGTCTTTATGGCAGTTTGAGAATCGGCAGTAGTAACTCGGGGAATAGAAATTTTGGGAGTATGTGTGGGAAAAGGTATTTTGACATCCGCAGTTAAGATTTGTTTTATCTCCGGAGCATAGAGCGCAGCGATGGCAAATAAGATTATGAGTAATAAGATGCTGGAGAGATAAAACAAAGCCCAAAGCCCAAAGATATGGGAGAAAAGGGCAAGAATAAGAAGAATGAATATCTTAGGAGAAATTGCAATAAGCTCCGTACGACGAAGCTTTTTGTATAGCCACCATAAAAGCCAGATGACTAGTGCCAGATCAATCAGACTAATCAACGAAAATTGACTAGTTAATCCTGCCCAAAATAAATCGACCGTTTCTCCAACTCTTTGGAAACTGGTTGAGATTTGACTAGTAAAAATGTCCCACCAATTTATCATAAAGTGTTCGTGAACTTTTCTATCATACGGCAAAACTTCTATCTGAACAAAAGGATGCCCCACCTCTTATGGTGGGGCAAGAATCATATTCACCACTTTTGTCCGTGTGGGGTTGAACCCACCTCATTTTCTGGCAGGGTCCTACCCTGCGAAAAGTGCACTCATAATTACCCCTATAACTTGGATTAAAAATCCGAGCGAAGGAGAGTTTTAGGGATGAGAGGCCCTATCTCCATTGTTTATATTATCAAAAATCACACGGGCTTCCAATATGGAGTATCGTGATAAATGAATTTTAGAAGATAATTATCCCTATAAGTAATTAAGAGGGTCTCGCGATTCACCATTGTCCCAAACTTCCAGATGAAGATGGGGACCGGTTGAGTAAAATCCTGCACCAGGGGTGTTTGGCGTTCCCCCAACTTTTCCAATAACTTGTCCTCTTTTTATATTATCCCCTTCTTTAACGTTTATTTTACTCATATGCAGATATACTGTCACCAAACCGTTGTTGTGTTTAATAGCAACTCGGCTAGGTAAACGAGACACTTTGTAATCTTGGTCTTCCACTAAAGTGACTACTCCATCATCAGCTGCATAAACAGGATCACCTTGATTGGCAAATATATCTAGACCATGATGGATACCGAAAATATAATGTTGTCCAAAGTAGGTAGTAATCTCACGAGAATCTACCGGCCAAGCTAATAGTCCCAAGACTTCGGCTGGTTTGGGACTCATTTCTGCTACTTCTTCGTGAAAATCTGAAAGTTCTTGAATATATTGTTGCGCAAAATCTTCTCCCGCAAGAGCTTTCATAGCAACCTTTAAGACCATCCGAAAAGCGTTATAGCTTACCCGCATTTGAGTATCGTTAATATCTGACATATCTAATCCGATTGGCCCTGCTTGATAAAAAACCGCTCCTTTTTTACCAAAAGCAGAGGTAGAACCGCTCTCTGTTTTCCATTCTTCCCAAAATGGATAATTATTCCATTTAGTAGGATCAATTTCGCCATTAATCAACCTAGGGAAAAGACTGAAGATAATATAATTACCCAAATTAGAGGTATACCCAGAAACGGTTTCAAGTAGTGAGGGACTATGATCGTAATCCTTTTGCTGTGCTTCGCTAAAACCGCACATTTCTGTCTCACTATGATAAAAACGAACTGTTACAACTTTTCCATCAAAATAAACAGCGGAGGCAGGATCAGTCACTTCCATTGATTTAAGGTTGTCACTAACACCAAAAGCTGCATCTAAAGCTACTTTAAGTTGTTTAGCAAGTTTAAGATTAATTAGGGGTGAAGAAATTGAAGAAGAATCTCGTATTAATCTCGTAGTAGTGATAGTAGTCTGTTTTGGATCTGCTCGGTTGAAACATTTTTCGCTATAAAAAGTTCTGGCAGGTTCAGTACCTACATAAGCAATCTCATCTGACACGTCATAAAAAACATCATGCAGTTTGGTGAATTTTACCAAATTCATATTTGCTAGAATTGTTCTTGCAGCATACAAAGACGGTGCTGCTCTGGTGATTAGCTGAGCTTGATCGTAGAGCGTATCTGGTCTCTTGCCTACTCCGTCGGGAAGAAATTCTTCTGTTGATAAATCAAAATCAATAACTACTTTATTACCTCTTTTAATTAACGAAGGAAATACGGACAAACCAACTGTGTTACGTTGGTCATCAAAATAGGATAACCGAGGGTATTTATAATCTTCTGTGATTTTACTTCCCTTGGGAGATTGTTGGTTTGAATTTTTGTCCCAACTTTCGCGCCAAGAATTAACTTGAGCCACCATAGCTTTAAGTCTTTTTTTGTAGAACTTATCTTCTTCACCAAGTCGCGCTCCGACTAATACATAAGCCTCTAATTGTATCTGTCCTCCAGCAGGTAAAACACCCAAGTCAGCACCTTCTTTTATAATTACCCTGTTGTCTTTTGTTTCGCTCCACAATTTCAACCCTGTTTCCGAAGAAAATGTGCCGGTGTACCCCTCCTGTCCTTGTGGAATAACTTTGACAAATTCGACAGTCCATTCGCTGGAATATAATCTTTTTTCAATTTTATCTAATGAAAAAGTTGTTGGTTGGTTGGTTTTGTTGGCAATTTTAATAATAAAACGAGCGGGATTATGGCTCTTTACAGGATTAGCAGTGTTGTATTCACCCAAACTGGTAAAACCCGACAAAGGTTTATCAATTGGACCAACAGTCGCAACACCACCGACCGACTGCTGTTCAACTGAAATATAAATGTTTTCACCTTTGGTATTGAAACCCGGTTTGAAAGTATATTGGCGACCCCCTGTTACATTTTCGGTATCTTCTTCAATCCCTTCACTTCCTTGAACAATCAAATCAAAAGCTCCCTTGATTTGAGGTTCATTGAGTCTAAAAATACCTGTCTCCTCCAAAAAATATAAAGATGCCGTTGTTGCTATCCCAACTACCCCTACTGATCCTGCTACAATAGCTACTTTTCCTCCAGTGGTCGAAGATAAGGTCTTTAGGAAATTAAAAAAATTCATTGCTATCTAAAATATAGCATAGGTTTATAGGGATATTAGTGCGATTCTTGGAGCATGTTGAGCAGTACTCTGATCTTTGCTATGTTTGGAGTTTTGTCTGACTTTTCCGGCGATTGTAAAAATAAGTGAAAATCCAAATTACT
The DNA here is from genome assembly GCA_964434605.1 of uncultured Candidatus Saccharibacteria bacterium. Classification (GTDB taxonomy): domain Bacteria; phylum Patescibacteriota; class Kazan-3B-28; order Kazan-3B-28; family Kazan-3B-28; genus JAKLDB01. The sequence continues at coordinate 298 of CAYSVM010000007.1, read as the reverse complement.
GCGATACTCAACAAATTGATGGAGAAGTTAATCCAGAAATTGTTACTCGGATAAGGGAATAGCAGATTTATTCCGACCAATACAAAACTTTGGAATATATAAGTTGCTAGAGAATTGCGACCAGCTGGTAACAAAAACCAGCCAGTTATTTTTGCCACTATGGGTTCCAGTCCTCGTACTAATAGATATAATCCCGCAAACCAAATAAGTCCGACTATTAGGTGTCCTGGAGCAACGGTCCATTTATCAAACCATAATGTGAGCCATCCTCCTTCATAGCCATAAAAATGTTTGACTA
>CAYSVM010000006.1:0-24655 GCA_964434605.1 uncultured Candidatus Saccharibacteria bacterium | reverse complement strand
AGCGCCCTAGGCCGGCTTTGAGGTACAACCCCAGAGACCATTCCGCCGTATTCCCCCCGAAGGAAGAAAAACGATGGGGCATCAAATTTTGTTTTTGTTTTTGTGCCTAAGATCTTTCGAACCTAGGCTTTTATATATGCCCCGCGGGACAGTAGCGGGGAACACAGAGCCATTCCCTGTATGAATGTCGCTGTATTTTCCGTTACTCTCCGTTCAGGTTGTCAATGTCGCCACCAAATTATATTAGTATACATAAAAAGCACCCCCTTGGCAATACCCTAGGGGTGTTTTGGGCTAAAAATGCGCTTCCAGACTAAAAAGATTTTTTACTTAAAATCTACAATAAAGCTCTTATGCAGATTCTGGTACTTTGTATCGTTAGATATCTCTGGATTACCTGCATACACTTGGTACTCCACTAATCCTGGTACCAAAGAAGCAAGAGGAAACTCTACTTTTCCTTGTTTGTCTGTCTGGTAGAATGCTCTTCCACTTTCTGGGCTATACCAGTCGTAGTAAGTAAATTGAGGAGTGCGCAATTCAGATAGGGGAATACGTAATCCTATCCATATTCCCTCCGCTGGAATACTCGTTTCCTTGTGTGCCAAAGTCAACACCACATTCCCATTAGGTTTTTCTCCTACTGCCAGAATATCTTTAGATAGTTTCACTTCCGTTACCGCTATTGAAGTCGCAGAAGCTGCTGGTTTACTCATAAGCATCCATCCTCCTGCTGAAATGGCCAGAGTAAGCAATAGCATTCCTGCAAACACACCCCATCTCTCATGAGAGCTGTAAGAACGATTTCGCTTGAAGCCATGAAGTATCTTATGCATCACCTTCTTCTTTCTTGAAATGAGTTTTGTCGTAGTGCTCTACCCAAGCAAGTGCTACAGCAGCAGCCAAAGTGAGCACCATCAGTACTAATTGTAACCCATTCATACCAGTAACTGGCAGTCTCTTAGGACCGTGGTAGTTCACTATATCCACCACGTTTACTGTAGCAGTAGCATATGCAATCTTTCCGTTATAGAGAGTGGCTACCATTACGGTATCGTAGTAGGTGCCCAACTTCTCTCCTGCAGTAAAGGTACTTTGGTGGGTAGTTTTGTCATCGCCATCCTTCTTTATTTTTCCGCTTTCATTTATGAGGACGAACCACTTGAATTTGGCATTGTCTATTGCCTTACCCTTGGTATCATACGCAATTGCCTTGAAGAGCTGGGTTTTGCCCGGCAAAGTGTCTACATCCACTGGCTTTATTGCTATCTTGCTTATTACTCTTCCAGTATCGTCCTTTACCTCTTCTAGTTCCTTCAGAAGATCTTCATCGTCTAGCTTATCTTTCTGGACATTGAGGATAGTACTAGCATCATTCAGGCCTATGTCTGGGTTTTGGGGCATGTTATCTGCAACAGTTACAATATTAATTCCATCTTTTGTATCCAAGTAATAGACATTCAGGCTTGTTTTGCCGTATATATTTATAAACTGCGGAGTTTTATTTCCCCCTACACCCTGAACAGTAAGCATATATGGTAATTTCTGCATATCTGGACCATAGAAGGTACCTGTGGAATTTACACTATAGAAATACAGTTTGCCATCTGGCAAAAGTAATGCCCTGCCATCCTTATCCTTGGCCGTGATCTTAATCGGAGGACTTAACTTGTTCGCAGTAATAGTGCGACTTTTCAAGCTGATAACCAAAGAATCTAATGGCTGATTTTCGTCTACTACCGTTACATGTCTCATATCGTCCAAAAACCAACCAGATGGATCTTGGTCGTCACTAGCGATAATAGTCAGATAAGGTGGAAGCCCCTCGACCTCTCCTTGAGGAGTTGGCTGGGAATCCCGATAGTAGAAAGTTGCGATACTGGTTTTTTTGGGGATAATCAGCGGATTGCCTTCGGTGATTCGTCGATTAGCATTTTTCCAGAATTCTCCGCTTGGCCATTCTAGGCCTCCAATATTTACAGCTAGCCTCAACTTTATATCCTTCTCTGCCACGTATGGTTTATCAGAAATCTTATCCCACAAAGTGACTACATAAGGTGCGCTCAGTGTATTAGTTTTTAGTTCGCTCCATGTATCAGTAGGGGAGGTAAAGGTTATCTCTGGGTCGGAAGTAGTGAATTGCCAACTAACCGGTTTCACTAGTGGTCCCACATCTTTATCTACAGCAGTTGCAGAATTGACAGTTATTTTGTACGTGGTTCCTGGTTCCAATTCTCCGCCATCGAACCAATTGTAATCTGGGTCATCTAGCGGAGGAGAGAGTACAAATACGGTATTATCTTCCTCCCAGCTTTGGCGCCAGTTTTTAGTAACTATATTCTCCAAGTTATTTGCCAAAGAAAAATCAAACTGCGTTGTATTCACTGCATAATTAAAACCAACTTTAATAGCACTTTTCAGCGGATTATTCTGACTATCTGGATTGGGGCTTTGGTATATAACTTGCAAAGGGTTTTTCGGACCTGCTGGAACACGGATTGCTGGAGCTCGCATAATAAACAAATAATTTGATCCTAACCCTCTTTCAGGATTCCAAACAGAAGCAGTGTTTACAATATCTGTCTTTATCTCCGCTTCCCGAATCATCACTTTGAAACTAAAAACAAGAGCGCTGGCATCCACCGGTATATCACGCGCGACTCCGCTTATAGACTCGGTGGAATTGTCGTAATATAATCCCGACCAGCGCTCATCCCAATCCCTATCCGTAGGTTTAGGGGAAAGAGAATTGGTTATGTAGTTGAATGCGGGCAAAGAAGTGGTATTGCCTTTTGCCGGAACAAAGTCGCTGACTTGAAAATCACTTACTGTATGCCCTGTATTTTTGATGGTAATTGTATAGGTAACTACCGAACCGGGTTGGGCTTCAGTTCTGTCTGTTTCTTTTACAGAAGTTTCAAAATTTGGTTCGGAAACGATATAAAAAGTTCCCGGTGCTCCATCCGAATCCGGGTTTATTCCATCACTTATGACAAATCCCTGTGTAACTTCAAGAGAAGTAGCCTTATCGTCTACTTCCATAATAAATTTCACTTCTTTCGTGCTATTTTTGGGAACGCTACCGGACCAGACTAGTCCAATCACCTTGCCGCCCTCCATTATCTTATCAAAGCCACTATCACCATGAGACACATACGAGATGCCTTTGGTAAAAAGGATAGTTGCAGTTACGGTATTAGCATCAGATGTTTTACTAATATTTCTAAGACGAAGGGTATATTCTGGGCGTTCCTGTTGGCCAGCTCTATATTTCCCATTATGTAAGCCATCTGCCACCAAAAGCTCAGAACTCCTCATATCCGGATTTTGTCCCTTCTGGGTTGTGAATGAAAAGAATATGGGGGCATAGGTATCATCGTTGATTTGGCAAGCAGGTTGGTAATCCACAATTTGATTTCCTGCCATGTCTGTTGCGGTTTCTATTTGGAAGAAGTAGCGAGTGGAATATTCCAACAAATTGCCATCATTATCTGGAACTATTTCTGCTTTCTTGTATCCGTTCTCATCACTCCCATTTTTCCATGTTAATTTTGTAGAGACCGATTCTCCTCCGGTAAATAGATGATACGTAAAACTAGCAGGGTCTATCCCCTCTGAAAAATTCAAAACGATCTTATTACCAATCGGAAAATTGATTGCATCATTGGCTGGAATTGAGGAAAGAAGGTGGGGGGAAGTGGCATCGACAGTGGTGGAAGCATCATAGTGGTATCTAGGCTCGCCAAACTTCCACTGACTAGTTTTTATATCAAAGTACATATTCAAATCATAAGGAGCCGGCTTAATCTCCCCATTTCCTGCTCGATCCGCTGCCATGGTTCGGAAGTAATAAGTCTGGCCATCAACAACAGGGACGTTCCACTCCCATGGCGCTTCGGTATCAATTCCTATATCGAAATAGTCCATTTTATTAGTACTAATAGCCAAACTAACACTAGCTACTCCACTGTTGTCATCGCGAGCAGTAGCAGTAACGGTAAGAAGGGGATTGCAGGCATCCACTTTTGTATAAAGATCCATATCATTAGCCCTAGAAAACGGGCGAGTCAGATCTGATCCACCTCCACCTCCACCTCCAATACTAAGGGTGTTGTAAGTTATCTGAATACTGTCCAGTATCAGCATTTCACCATTTGCATTCAGGGAATAAATCTTTATATAAACAGCGCCGTTTCCTACAGCTGTTCCCAAGCCATCCAAAACATCAGCGGTAAGCTCTGCTACTGTATTGGCCTTTGAAGCATCATCTGCCGATCCGTCATCTGCCCAAGAGCTAGTACCTGTGTTGTAGTAATACCACGGACCAGCATCAGTACTCTGAATGCTAAAAGCAAATCTTGGTTCACCATTACTTAGCGCATGTTCAGTCGCAGCTATAGCAGTTACTTTCGAAATATTGTAAATAGGAGTTACTGTTGCAACCGAAGAACTTACCAAACCATATTTACCCAAGAATATATCGGTTTTACCTCCTAAAGCTCCCCCCATCAAAAGCCAGTTGGTGGTCGGCTGAACTGCTAATGCGCTCCACTGAGCAACACCCAAATCATCTCTAGCGGTATTGCTTTGTTCTAACCAATTTATCCCACTGTCAAAACTACAAAATACAGCGGACTTTCTATCTGCTCCAGCTCCAACAAAAAATGGGATATTACTGTTACCCAGAAGATCGGATATATAAACTAAGTCATAATCTGCTAAATCAGACGACTGATTTGTCCAGCCTAGGGCGGGATCGAACGAATCACTGACGGCAATGTACACGCCATCAACCGCTCCCGACGCGCCTGCTACATAAATTTTTCCATTGATATAATCCACTTCAGTCAAAGAAGGCTCCGTGTCAGGCAAATCCTTCGCGCCCCATGATAGGAGATTAGGGTTTCTTGAATACTCCAAAACTCCATTACCAGCACCATCATTACCGACTAGTACAATGATATTATTGGTAATCCACGCGATATCAACAGCTGAAGCAATCACAGTTGGCTGTCGACCAGTTGAAAACCAGCTAGCTCCACCATCAGAGGTGAAATAAGTCTTGGCGGGGTTGTCAGATGTTACAACATAAGCAGGCCCATTTGCCGAAGAAGCTGTCACTGCTACAAATGTAGTCGGTGCTACAATCGGTCTAGTTGCTTCAGACCAAGTTGTGCCTCCGTCACTTGAATAAGAAATAGTTTCTCCGACAGCAATTAAATCAACCCCAGGAGTGTTACGATAGGACACTTCTGCGATATCAAGAGTGTCGGTGATACCAGGTATAGCCTTGAGAGTCCAGTTGGCACCAGAATCGCTAGAATAATAAACATCACCACCATTTAGCACTGCCCAAATATTTCCATCAGATACCGGGACAAGCTCTTCAATGGGATCATTTGCCGCAGCAAATCCTGTTCCATATCCAGTAGAATCCCAGGTGGTTTTGAAATAGAGCAAATCTTGACCAATAGCGATATTGGTATCAGTCGTATAATCTGCAGCATCATCAAAAGTATAGGTTTTAATCAGACCATCTTCGGCAAATGCAGGCATACTCCAAGAAGAGGGGAGGAAAGTCTGAATCACTAAAATACCAGCCGTAATGGCTGATAGATATTTGCGTTGTCCAAAGAGTCGCTTGAACATTATTGGTTTTTGTTTTTAATTTTTGTGTTCTGGCGGGGAGCCTATTCTCCCAAACCGTTATGTTATTATATCTTATTTCTCATCTTTTGTCAACCTACCGCTATGCTGTAATATAAGAAATGTAAATATCAAGGGAACTCTTGGAACAAAATACCGTCTTACCTCAACCAGAATTAAAAGAAAAACTGCCGAAATGGCCCTGGCTTCCTTGGGCAGTCTTAGTTGCTCTAATCTCATGGATCCTCTTTGGCACCACCAGTCATGCCACTCCTTTAGTAATCCAAGAAGACCCCATTAGCCGAGTAGCAGATGCCAATTACGGTACATTCAGTAAATTAGATTTTCAACCACCAGGCAATAAGCTTCTCGCTTATAGGAAAATGTCTGATGACCGTATCAGTCTCTTGTATCACGATACTCGAAAGGAATTAATGGTATCAGTAATTTTTGATCCCATTACCAGTACATTCATCAAACGATCGAGCAATAAATTCGAAATACCAATTGGATTGGAACAACCAAAAGACGATGATAAATTAGAGGAAATAGAGACTTATATCTCCCAAGCTATCATTATTAACGACAACAAAGCAGTAGTCATATTCGGTAACGCAATAGAATTTAAGATAAGCCAAAGTGATGCTCTTTGGGTAATCGGTAGAATTATAGACCTAGACACTGGAATTACAACAGATCTTACTACAAATAACCACATATTTTTCCCATTTCTTTCAAGCGAACCAGCAATAAGACAACTTATGCTGAAATTAAATAAGATATTCAGAAACGATAAGCCAACAATTTTGGCTTATAAGGATGCACTGGTATTGGATGATAACGATTCACTTTCAATAATCAAATTAAATGATCAAGAATTCGCTGTTTACGGTCTTACGCAACATAAGATTCTTTACGACAAAAACCTAGAAATAGGTGGCAATGAAAGAGTTATAACACTTAAAACCTTCGATCTTACCGGCAAAGAAGTTAAATCAAAAGATTTTATTGGTAATCAGAGCTTTGCTATACCAATAATCAGTGGGGGCGATCCTAGTGTCGAAGCAAGGTGGTTTAACAGTAATATCAACATTTACGATAGGGGAGAAGATGTTTATATCTTAAGATCTCCTCAGCAGTATTCTTCTAAAAATTCCAACCTGACTCTTTTCAACAAAAAAAACCTAACCTTTACCCAAGTTGCAAACAACATCTATGCAGACAGCCTAACTCCATTACCTAATGGTCTTTTACTTGCCAGTGTAGAAAACCCCATTAATACATTCTCTTGGAGAGTAGGAGACAACTCCCTAAAAAACAAAATATATCTAATAGATCCAGAAAGTTTTCAATCAACGCCCCTGATTCTTGCAAACGCCCTTCCTATCCAGGAACAACTCCTTACTGGTCTGACGGAATGGACAGGAGAAGGATACAGAAAAGCAATAGATCCCTTAAAGCTACAATACAGAACTTCAGTATTATCAGATGGCACTATTCTTCTAGCGGCAAATAATCTTGCTGAGATAGCTGTGTATTATTGGCTGATTGATTTGAACGGCTACAAAATGCTTCAGCCTATAAACCAAACTACCCGAGAAAGACTTTCTAGTTTCAATCGAGATAACTGGATCGGCTTTGACGCAGATATTACCCTAGCAGATGGAAGAGTACTGTATCTAGGAAAGACTACGGTACTATATACTCCAGCCAGCGAACAAACTCCCGCACAAGCAGAAATTATTAGCAATAAAAATAACCTTCCCAACTGGCCGGGAACTAACTTCAAAGGCGAAGGAGTTTGGAATAAAGTTGGCCAATCTAAGATAGTACTCGACAACCAAGCAAACACCTTCCCCGATGATTCAGATGGTGATTCTGATTTCCAGCCCCCTCCAACTCTCTTGGGAATTTTTACCGACCATAACGATGCAGAATTTTTCTGGGGGCCAAGGAATATTGGCAATACCATTTCTGCTATTGTTGAATCTTGGAGATATGGAGACAAAATTACCAGCAATTTACGTAATGACAAAACTACTCCAGGGGATGGCGTAAAAGATGAATTTCCCATTCACGATAAATACAAAAAAATGCAGTATGAGCAAAAACAAGAAAGATACATTGCAAAAGTAGGGAACAAGACTTACCGGCTAGGTCTTCCCCAAACAGGCATTCCTGTCTGTGATGCCATCCCACCAACCCAAGGCAACTGCCCAGATACAAATCCCTCTACTAAGATTGAAAAACATGACACCTCCACGAAAAAATGGGTAGAAGTAAAAGATGGAAAATTAAACTTAATGAGGAAAGGGCATTCCGTCACAACTCTTCTAGATGACAAGATTGCAATTGTTGGAGGAACGTCAAGTATTACTGACCAGTCAGCCCGCCACTATTACAGGGGGCTCAGGATGAGCCAAGAAGATCTAAAGGAATTTAATCTAATATTCGGTCTAACCAAAAGCATTGAGGTATATGATCCGAAGACCAACAAGAGCGAAGAAATAGGCAAATTGAAAATTGGTCGAATTGGTCACCAGACCATAATCCTGCCAGATAACAAGGTCATTGTAATTGGAGGAAGTGAACAACAGATTGTAACCAAAGACCACAAACCCATTACCCACACATCCTCTACTTACGAAATAATTGACCTAAAAACAGGGGAATCAAAACTTTACGAAAACATCCTTATGTTCCGACACGATACCAATGACTTCGAAACATTCGTAATGCCCAACGGTTTTATTTACATCGGAGATTCCGGTGTTGAATCTGGTGCAGAAATTCTTGATTGGAAAAATGGCATTAGCTACCCAACCGGTCAACCAGAACTACGTAATTTGGGACAAGCATGGTACACCCAACGTCTGGAAAACGGAAAGCTCGTCTCTACGGGTGCGGATGTAGATGAAGTTAAGGCAGAGAACAATTCAATCATTCATTTCCTACAAGACCCTTCTACGATATCTGTCTACACTCCAGTAAGTTCTGGCCGTCAGCTACCCATTGCTCAACCTCCATCTCGAGATCAAGCAACAAGCTATGCATGGCAGTGGCTATCATATGTCCAACTAAGTCAGCTCCTCATTGGCTTCCCCCTGTCCTACATCCTGGCAGCATATAACCGCAAAAGGAAACTGATCATCCCACTCTAGGACAATACCTCTGTCTTATCTGTTGATTACCGGGAATTGGCTTATATTGACTTTTACCGGGATTCCCGGTAAAATCAGCATATGAAGATATATATCCCCAACAGTGCCTTCATAGGGAATATAGACTCCTTTATCAAAGGATTTGATCCCAGTAATCCGAACAAACTGACAATTGGAGCCAACCCAAAATGGATGTCCGTACATCCTGTTGCCTTAGCCATGATTGCAGCCCTGGGCCTTAAGGTTAAAGCCGACCATATATCTTGTGAAAAATTTGAAGCTAGTTCAAAAAATTACTTTGAAAGGATGGGGCTTTTTAAAATGCTGGGAATTAAGTCCGGCATCTCTATTACAGAACATGAGTCATCTGGTCGATTCATTCCTTTGACACAAATTAAGAACTCTACGGAACTTACCCACTTTTTGACCGATATGGTTCCATTGCTGCACGTTGAACCAATACATGCCGAGTCTATCCGATATGTTGTAAGCGAATTAGTTAGAAATGTACTTGAACATGCTGCAGCGTCAGATGGAGCTATTCTGGCCGCCCAATATTACAAGAAAAGTAATACCATCCGTATTGGAATTGTTGATACTGGAATTGGTGTGAAAAAGAGTATTACCATGTCCCATCCAGCTCGAACAGATGGAGAAGCGATCCGTTTGGCTTTGACACCTGGTATCACTGGCTCCACCAGTAGGGAAGGGGGCAATGAGATAAATGCTGGAGCAGGGCTATTCTTCATAAAATCCATCGCCGCAGTTAACCGTCAGCCCTTTATTCTCTACAGCGGAAATGCAATGTACAAATTACACAAAACACCCCCTAATAAACGGGTACATCTCAAGGCTGATCCATATGAAGATAATTATTCGGCAAGAGAAGACCTTCCTTACTGGCAAGGGACTGTAGTCGGTGTCGATATATCTCTAGAATCAACAGAAGAATTTACCAATCTATTAGATCTAATTGGCAATATATATTCAACCGCAATAAAAGAACGAAAAGAAAAGCGGTATAAAAAACCACGATTCATATGACAAACTCGCTAATAATTCCAATATTGGATAAGGTAGGAGAGTTTGGTGAGAATAAAGATGTAGCTCGAGAAATAAGAACCAGCAAGATAGTACCAGCCCTAGATAAAGGCCAAGACATCATACTGGACTTCTCCGGAGTTGGTGCGGTAACCCAATCATTTATCCATGCCTTAATCAGCCAACTTATAAGAGACTATGGTAATGGGGTGATTGATCGAATTTCCTTCCAACACTGCAACGAAAAAGTTCGTCGCATCATAGAAATAGTAACGGACTATATGCAACATCGGGACTGACCAGAAAGTAAAACAATAATTGACGCCATTCACAAGGAGATGTAAATTAGTGCCACGGGGCTGTCTAGCTTCGACAGGGAACCTTAATTTTTGAGAGTTGCGTGCCGTTGATGCCTTATAACGTAAAAACAGGCAAAACTACAAATGCCAACGCATTTGGCGGTCTCAAAACCGCAAACGCATTCGCCTAATTGTGAATGCCATCGCTTCCGAGCGCACTCAACCGTGCGGGCTGGCGGTGTAATATCTTGTTGAGTTGCGGTAGTAGCGGCTACTGCTACCATCTAAGACCTAGTAGCTTGCCGAATTGTTGCTTTGTTGGTTTGTGAACAGCTCGGGACACAAAAGAAACCTACTACGCATGTAGTAACGCTCAGAAATTGTTTTCTGGACGGGGGTGCGAATCCCCCCAGCTCCACCAGCATTTCTGCATAGGGTTGAACTGACTTTGCATAGGGTTTGCCATTGACATTTTGCATAGGGTTTGCTAAAATATGCATAGGGTTTCAGATATGACAAAATACGAAAAAGACAAACTTAGCATAGGCGAAGCAGCCTCTTTTCTGAATGTCTCCGTCGACACACTAAGACGCTGGGACAAGGCCGGACTACTAGCTGCCAAACGTCTAGCTAATGGCTATCGCTACTATGACAGAGTTGATCTAGAAGAAAGGTTATCCCAACTAGACAACCTCACGGCTCTCGCAAAGAGATGGGCTATGAGCGAAACAGAAACCCCATTGCAAGATAGATACTACTGCCCCACCCATGACATTTTTATAGCTAGATCTAGTAAATTGAGATTCGATCTCGAGAAAGCCGGATTTGGAGAAAAAATTGCTACACTTACCGATATGGTGGTTGGAGAGATAGGGAATAATTCATTTGACCATAATATTGGAAACTGGCCTGATGTTCCCGGGATATTCTTTGGATACGATCTCAAAAAATCGGAAATAATACTAGCCGATAGAGGACAAGGCATATTAACGACATTACGTAGAGTTCGTCGTGAGCTAAGTAGCGACCAAGAAGCGATCGGCATAGCATTTACATTGCCAATCTCTGGTCGGGGGGCAGAGAAAAGAGGCAATGGTCTAAAGCTAGTAAGACAGACTGTAATCAGTAATCCATTTTCTCTCGATTTCACTTCCGGTACCGGAAAGCTAGAGTTAAATCAGGGGGACAAAGATTTAAATATCCAAAAGAGCAACATATCTTTTCATGGGTGTATGGCCATCATAAAAATATTAGGGAAATAAAAGCTATGCGAGTATATCTAAGCAAATTTGGAAACAGACTAACCTCTAGGGAGGCTGGTAGAGAAGCCGCTTTGGCTTTTAAATCGCAGTCGATAGATCTCAAGCCAGAATCTGATCTAACTTTGGACTTTGAAGGTATTGAAGTTCTCAATCCTTCTTGGGCCGATGAATTCATCAACCCGCTCTTAGATGAATACAAAGAACGGGTAAAGTTTGTGAATACTGGTAATCCTTCGGTAAAAACAACCCTGGAGTTTCTAAGTAGCAATATATGGGGGAAAAAACTCATTCTGTCCGACCACGAAGAGACCAAAAGCTATAAGAACTGGCTTCTTACCCCGATAGTCTTTGAAAATACAGGCACGGGCGGGTACGTGGTGACAGTTCAATTACGTAAGCAAAATGAAGATGGATCGCTAACCATATCGTCACTCGAATTCAAAGACCCATTCTATACTAAAGAAGAAGCCGTTGCCAAAAGCTACGAAATGGCCACTAGAGCATTAGACCAGCGAATCTAATTGTTTTTTCACTGCTTCACCCTAAGCTTGCGAGATATTTCCCGTTCGCTTTCTTTGCGCTTTATACTCGCTCGCTTGTCGTACTTCTTCTTTCCCTTGGCTAGTGCCAACTCCACTTTGATTCTGTTATGGGTCAAATAGATCTTGGTTGGGATTAAGCTTAGTCCCTGTTCCTGCAACTTACCAGCTAACTGTATTAGTTGTTTTTTGTGCAACAAAAGTTTGCGTGGACGTGTTGGCTCATAACTTACCTGTCCACTAGCGGAGTAGGGGGCAATATGCAAACCATGTAGCCAAATCTCTCCATTCCGTATCCTGGCATGGGCATCATTCATATTCGCTTGCCCAGCTCTTACCGACTTCACTTCGCCACCATTCAAAACTAAACCCGCCTCGATGGTCTCGAGGAGGTGGTAGTTGAATCCTGCTTGTCGGTTGAGAATACTCACCCAAACTACTTCATAGGCAGTCTATACACCGCTGTCCCCGCTGTCATGTAGATAAACCCACTCGCCTCATCTACAGTCAGGTTGGTCGGATTAGAAATGTTGTTGTAGATGTATTGGGCAACGTAATATCCTTCCCGGTCGAATGCCACTATCCGGTTATTCGCTACATCTAATACATATAACTTGGTATTTGGTTCGACATAGATTTGTGTTGCGTTCCCAAGCTTTGGATATGGATCTGGAACAGGCTTCAATTCAAACTGGACTTCGCTTCCTCCAGAATACTTCTTCACCACATTGTTGGGGAATAAAATGTAAATACTACCATCGATTGCAAAATCCACTGCACCAGTTAGACTGAGCCCTGTATTAGTTTCAAAATAGGGAGCAACCTTAGTATATCCCTCTGGAATGGTCTGGTATTTCCAAACCTGGTTATTGAGAATATCTAGCATATACAGTTTATTGGTGTAGGCCATAAAGTAATCTGCATTGTTCCACGCACCGGCATCTAGTGCCTTTCCGGTCATACTGTTATTTTCTAGATTAAGGCCATAAATGTTTGGGGGAGTGGTGTAAAAAATCAACTCCTTGTCGCTAACGGCACTAACGAGCTTTAGTTTGCGATCCGTGCTCACCAGAGAATTCACAATAGCCGCATCACCACTACTGGCCTTGAACTTATAAACCTTGTTGTTGTCCGGATCTACGGCATATACATTTCCAGCCAGTACAACTGTCTGCCCCACCCTTATTTGTCTACTTGTATCACCTGCAGTATTCAGCTGAGAATTCAATACATTGAAATCTCCTAATGGCTGGATATCGTTATAACGTTTTACATTGCTAACGGTATCTAATTGTTTCTGCAAGTCTGTAAGCAAAGCAGATGCTTGGTCTTTGGTGCGCTTGTTGGTGGTAGCAGATTGAGCAAGAGCGTATGCTTCTGCCAGTAAAGTTCTAGCCTTCGCACTATCTTCGTATATTAGCGCTGCTTGGGCAGCATCTCTTTTTTGTTGAGCTTCACTCAAAGCTACAGTAGCTTTTTTAGTACTTAAGGTTGTAGAGCGACTATTAGACAGACCAATAGTGGATGCAATAATAATTACTGCCAATACTGCTACTATACCTATCAAAATGTAATTACCTTTTGGATGACGTCTGATAGTACGCACTCCTTGAGATATTACCTTCACAAACCAGTCTATGATCACCAAACCTACTGCTCCCACCACTCGCAGTAGTTGCCATGAAATTTTTCCAATTCTATTCAACTGCTTGGTATCGATCTTCACTTTGCTGGCATAATCTCCAGCTTTATTAATCCCACCCTTAAATCCGCTAAACGAAGGACGGGGGATAGCAAGCTTTGGCATTCTTGGTTTATAAGTATCGGACTCTTCCTCTTCCAGAGATTCATCGATAACCAATTCTTCACGAACAGGTGTTTCATTCACCGGCTCATGTTCAACCTTACGCAACTCTTCTTCTATCTCCTCCACCTTTTGTTCTATCGCTTCCTCAACAGTTTGTTTTTTATCTATCACTGGCATCGCATTTCCACCAAAAAGACTGGTTCTGCGTGCTGGTGGTTCGACTGGTGTACCGATCCAATTTTCCGTTGGCTCTGTTTCTTCTTGCGACATCAGTTCGGGCAAAGAAAACTCTGCCACTAATACGCTAGTGTGGTTAATCTCACTCTCTTGTTCCAAAAGTCCTGCTAACTTCTTGGCAGCCTGGGCTGGAGTGTGTCCTTCAATCAATCTCTTCAGTTTCTCCATGGAGACGTAATAGAAAAGCTCGGAAGTAGAAAGCACCAGCTTATCTCCAACTTCTATTTCTCCCTCTATTAGATTAACCAAAGCCTCTTCGGGCTTGTAAGTTTCACCCGGGGTATACATTCCCTTAGTCAAATTAGTAATCTGGTTACTCCTCAAAAGATGTATCTCTGCAGTACCACGCTGAACAATATATGCATCTTTTTCAGCAACTGCCGTAATTACCGCATTAAACTTACCGATCCAATCCTTTTCTCCTTGCTTGGCAATTGCAGACAACTCATCATTTGCAGCTTTCAATGCATTCTCAAAACTTTCACTGGGAGATAGCTCCAGATCGCTGTAATATTCTTCTTTTACGATATCAATAATATTGTAGGCAATATCTGCGGTGAGGGGACTAGGACTACCGATATCTATTACAAAATAAAGACTGCCATGTTTTCTTTCTGCTCCATCGTCTGGTTCGTATGCAATTGTAGTAGAAAAACCGCCACGCGCCTTTTGGTGCGACAACACTTTTCCGATACGAGTTTCTAACTCTGATTTAGTGGAGGTGGTCATAAAGTACTTCTCTTGAAAGCAAATTCATTATAACGACAGAAAAAGTGACTTGCCAAATAAGTTTTTTAGAACCCCCCGACGCCTTATGATAGGATAGAGGCGGGAGAAAAACAAGATGCCGAAGACAAACTGGTGGATAAAATTAGCTCTGGGTGCGATTTTTGTTCTCGGAATTGCCTGGTGGTTACGCCCATATTTTGCTGGAGAGATTTTACCTAACCCAGTCTGGCTAAATTGGGGCGGATTAGAGCTAAGATGGTACGGTCTCCTTATCACCCTCGCTGTTCTTGCTTGTCTGAGTTTAGCATTTTGGCTTAACCGTCGTTTTTTCCATTTTCCTTCAGATCCTCTCTTCCAAATCTTAGTTTGGACAGTAGTAGGAGGTATTTTGGGTGCCAGAATCTTATTCGTAGGGATTGAATGGTCGTACTATTCAAACCATCTGAATGAAATTTGGCAAATTAGATACGGAGGTATGAGTATCCATGGTGCACTCATTGGTGGAGCAGTTGCACTTTGGGCATCTACCAAAGTATTGCGAATGAATATCCCAAAGATTTTCGACCTTGTCGCTCTTACTCTTCCCTTGGGTCAAGCAATCGGTCGATTCGGCAACTTCTTTAACTCAGAAGCATTCGGTGGTCCTACCAATCTACCATGGAGAATGTATGTCTCTCCCGAGTTTCGTCCTTCCGAGTTTCTTTCTTCTAATTTCTTTCATCCCACCTTTCTCTACGAAGCAGCAGGGGGTTTGTTAATCTTCGGTCTTTTATGGGCGTGGTTCTTTAAGCGCCATCGTCCTGCTGGCAGTCTAGCTCTTGCTTATCTGGTAATATATAGTAGCTGGAGGTTTGTGGTGGAATATTTTCGTATCGACAGCATGCACGTTGGAATTCTTACCCTCGCACAATGGGGGAGCATTGTTTTAGTCTTAGTTGGAATACCTTTACTATTTTATCTACACAAAAAACATGGGAGTAATTGAATTGGTTGTAATAGGCGTCCTGGCAGTTGCGCTAATCGTAGCGCTGGTAATAATATGGCTTAGATCAACCCCACTTACCGACCAAGGACTAGGGCACAATATAGAGGTCATTGCTCAATCTCTGCAAAAGGTTCAAACAGAACAAAGAGCAAGCCAAGAAGTGGAACGCAACCTAAAAGAAGAATTGCGTCGTACTTCAGATAATCTCAAAGATCTTTCTGTCGCCTCCAAAGAACGCGAACAACGAGACCAAACATATTTCCGCAACCTCCTGGAGGTTTCTAAAAACATTGAAAGTGTCATGCGCGGAAGCAAGACCAAGGGAATGGCAGGAGAGAATATTATCCGTGAAATTCTAAAGATCTTCCCACCAGATGCCATGGCCTACAATGTAAAAGTAGGCTCGAAGGTTGTAGAGTTTGGCTTGAAACTTCCAGATGGTCGCATTGTTCCCATTGATTCCAAAATCCTAGCTGTAGATGAACTAGGCGTATTGGATCAATCTCAAGATGAAGCAGCCAAATTGCGGATTATCCAGAAGATTGAAACACTGGTTCTTCGCCAAGCTCGAGATGTTAGCCAATATATCTGCCCACCTGCCACTTACGAATGGGCGGTAATGGCTGTTCCAGATTCTCTACACTATTTACTAAAAGAGTCTGTTATGCGTGCGTATCGGGAACACCATGTGATTATCATTCCTTACGGAATGACCATCCCATATCTTCTTACTTTTCTAGATCTTCATCGTAAACATGCAGTCCATCTAGACGAAGAAAGAGTAAAAGCATTTCTAGTGGAACTTAGTCATTCTCTTTCTAAGATGGATGACATCTTAGATAATAAGGTTGCCAAAGGAAATGTTATGATCGGTAACGCATACAATGAATACAAGCAGTTGGTCAGCAAGATTCGCGGAGATTCCCTAAATCTTACTGCCAGCGAAGATCAACCCAAGATAGAACAACCTCGATGAAGTATTTCGTAAAAGGTCTAGTAATTTTTGGTCAATTCATACTTTGGCTACTTTTCGCATTCAATATCTTTCAGCTCTATGAAAAATACTTATCTGTCAAGGATTCTCTCACCAGAGATTTGCTGGCTGCAGATAGCGCTAAGTTGCGAGAGGTGATTAACAGTTACAACACCCCTATCTGGTTATGGATGGTAAGTATTTTAGCTTGGCTTGTAACTACCGTCTTTCTCATTGGCTGGCTTGTCCCACGCCTTCGCAAATTACGTTGGTTTTGGTTGGTAAACTGGATTTGGCTTGTTATTTGGCTCGTATATTTTGCTATTAATATTATTGCTCTATTAATTGCATTTAATCGACTAGTCTAAATGGGGGAGAATCAACCAGTAAAGAAAATTAATATGTGGGGACTGTTATTACTCATCCTCACTCTTATGGTTATTGGTACAACCGGTTTTATGGTCATCGAAGGATGGGATCTTCTCACCTCCTTTTATGTAGTAGTCACCATTTTTTCTACTCTTGGTTTTGCTCGTCCTGAAATACAGTCGTCTGCCGGTACGATCTTTACTATTTTTTTAATAATCTTCGGGCTTATCACCCTGTATTACGTTATTCGAGTTATTAGTGAATATATTCTAGCGAATAAGTTAGAAGAGGCGCTAAAATATAAGAAGATGGAAAAAACAATACGTAACCTATCGAACCACTATATCATCTGCGGATTCGGACGAGTCGGCCACCAAGTTGCTAGTGAGCTTAAAAAAGAACACGTAGAGTTTGTAGTAATCGAAAACAACACCCCTATGGTGGAAGAGTGTGAACGCATGGGATACCCCTGTATTGCAGGAGATGCCACCAATGAAGACACCCTAAAACGTGCCGGCATCTTGGACGCTAAAAGTCTCGTTGTCTGTTTAGGCGAAGACAGCGATGCAGTAATGACAGTGGTTACTGCTCATTCAATGAACAAAGATCTCTTTATCGTTGCTCGTGCAAATGCAGAAGGAACTGATAATAAGTTATTAAAGATCGGTGCTAACCGAGTAGTTTCACCACATCACATCGGGGGATTTAGAATGGCTAGTTTCGCCTTAAGCCCTACTGTCGCTGATTTCATCGACGATATCCAAGACCTATCTAATAGGGAAGTACGAATAGACGAGATCATTGTACCCCCTCATTCTCCAGCTGCCGGGTATCCCATATCTGAAAAACTATCCAACCGCATCTATAGTGTTACCGTGCTTGCTATTAACAAACAGGACGGAGAAGTAATCATCAACCCAACTGGAGATGTGGTGGTAGAGGCAGGAGATCGGCTAATCCTCTTGGGGACTCAAGAAAAACTGGAAGCTATGCTAAACTTGCTGAGTACACATACTCGTAAATAGGAGATAGGATATGGACTCTCATTATTCCCCTCAGTTTCTGCAGGAAAGAAAAGAAGAACTACTTCGTCAGAAAGCAGAGTTTGAACAGGAACTTCAGCAAATTGCCAGATTCGATACCTCTGCTGGTAGTTGGGCAGCACTTCAACCAGACTATGAAGGTGGAAGTCCAGAAGACGAGAGCGAGAGTGCAGATGAATCTGAGGCTTTGCAAGAGCACCAAGCACAAGTAGCAGATCTGGAGAAAAGTTTAAATGAGGTAGACGATGCTCTCGCTAAATTTGCTTCTGGTAGTTATGGCAGATGCGAATCCAGTGGAGATTGGATAGATGAAGATCGTCTAAAAGCTTACCCTGCTGCCAGAACCTGTACTGAGGATTAATCAAATGGCCACTATTTCTGCCAAAACCACTACTACATTTTGGTTAGCGGCGATTTTTACACTATTGCTGTGCCAATTAGCACGTTGGTATTTTGCTCTTGAAAGTATTATTAACTTTGGGTTGGCGTTTAACATTATGCTACCCATTCCAGTTATCTTCACGGTAGTGCTGGTATTTCTTGTGGCAATGGTTTATCTCTTCTATTCTCAGAAAAAATTAGGAACCTTTTGGGCTCTAGCACTAGGACTGGTTGTCGGTGGGGGAACAAGCAATATGTTGGACCGCATCTTTCTTTCTGGTGGGGTAGCAGACTACTGGCGCTTAGGCAACCTTAGTTATATTAACCTACCAGATATTTTAATTACCATTGGTATTGCTAGTGGTATAGGAATGCTAATTCGCACTTCATGGAGCCAAAAATAATCTTCGAAGACTCTAGTCTTCTCGTGCTAGACAAACCCGCTGGTCTTGTAGTGCACGAAGGCGCAGGCCATACAGAACCCACTTTAGTGGATTGGATAAAAAAACACCTACCTCATTCACCGCTTGCCAAAGAAAGGTTTGGCCTATTGCACCGTTTAGACAAAGACACTTCTGGTGTATTGTTGGTCGCCAAAACACAACCAGTATTTAAATATCTCAAACAACTATTCAAGAAACATAAAATTACAAAAGAATATTTAATTTTAGTTCATGGTAGACTGAGTCCCCAAAAAGGATCAATCCAAATTCCCTTATCCCGCCACATTTCTAAGCGCACCAAATTTGAACCCTCTTTATATGGACGGATAGCGGAAACCACTTATCAGGTAAAAAAATACTATCCCCACTACACATACCTCTCTGCCTATCCAAAAACAGGAAGAACTCACCAGTTGCGTGTACACTTTAGCAGTCTTGGATTTCCAATTATAGGTGACAAAACATATGGCAAACCAGATTCTGCACCACGCCAATTCCTCCATGCTCACCAAATTTTCTTTGTAGATAAGGATGGGAAAATACGTAAATTCACTTCTCCTCTGGCACAAGATTTAGATAAATTTCTAAATGGAATTAAATAAATTTTTTGTTATCACCGGTCCTTCTGCTGTAGGAAAAACCACCCTTGCCCGTGAGCTTCTCAAAGCCAAACTTCCTTTAGCAAAGGTAATTACCACTACTACCAGAACCATACGCAAGGGAGAAAAAGATGGAAGGGAGTATCATTTTGTCACCCCAAAGAAATTCCAACAGATGATAACAAAAAACCAGATGTTTGAATGGGCTACCTACAACGACCACTACTACGGTAGCCAAAAGAAAGATGTGGAAAAACTAATAAAGTCTGGCAAATTCCCGCTCTGGGTAGTGGATGTACAAGGAGCAGTATTCTTACAAGAACAATATCCCGAAGCCTGTACCATATTCATTATTCCCAGTACCTTCGACACCCTCCGTAAACGACTGGAGGGACGTAATCTACCCAAAGAAGAGATTCTTAGTCGCCTGAAAATTGCTCGAAAAGAAATTGCTGAAGCTCCATGTTTTACTCACCGGATCATTAACTACGATGGTAAGTTGGAAAAGATTGTTGCCGAAACCATTGTTTTAATAAAGAAAGAGCTATCTTAGAAATTAAAAGCGCCCCCGTTGCCGAGGGCGCTGTTTTACGAAAGAAAGATCACTGTCCAAAAGCGTAGACATATCCATCTTCGCTTAGGACATAAAGTACTCCATTACCGACAGCTGGAGAACTTTCAATGGGTCCTCCAGTAGCGAATTCCCATTTTACGCTCTTGTCGGGGTTAAGAGCGTAAATTTTTCCACTGTAGGATGTCACGTAAAGACATCCTATTCCGTCAGCTCCAATATAATTGAAGCTATATGACTCAGCGAAGAAAGTCCATTCAACTTCTCCGTCTAGAGTCAACTTATAGACACTTCCCGTAGCATCCATAGATGCTACGTACATCGCATCACCCGCGAGCACGGGTGTCGTCAGGCCGTATCCTGTCAGAGGGACTGCCCACTTTTCAGATCCATCTGGATGAACCGCATACAGCACTTCATCGTAACCCCAAAAGTACACACTCCCATCTTCTCCGATAACTGGCGAGGTTCCAATTCCTTCGCCACTATCTGTTGGGAACATCCACTTTTCGGAGCCATCGGGGTTAATCGCATACAGGAACCCTGCTTCGTTGCCGACATAGATAGTTCCATCTACTCCGACAGCAGGGCTTGTATAGATTTCCCCTCCAGATGGGAATTCCCACGCAATACCCCCGTCTTGGGGATAGAATGCGTAGAGATTTCCATCCTTACTTCCAGCATAGATCTTGCCATCAGCTTCACTAATTGCTGGGGATCCGGGAATTCCTGCGATCAAGTCTTCGGTGTCTGATGCCCATTTCAGATCACCGAATGCATCGAAAGAATATAAACGGTTGTTTTGGCAACCGATATATATTCGTTCTCCATTTCCGATTAACGGGGAACTAATGACAAAAGATGAGGGACTTATTTCTACTCTCCAGCTTTCTCCTCCATTATTGGTTATGGCAAACAAGGTACATTCTTTTTGTACATAGATAGTACCACTTTGCCCGATGGAGGGACTGCTGTAGAACATTGCCCCAGATCCAAGCGGACACTTCCACCTAACGTTGTCGGTTAGTGGACCCACCATAGTTCCTTGCCCAGTATTCCCGCTATTTGCTTGGAATTTGGGCCAAGGACTGTTAGCAAGACCAGCCAGTCTTGCCGTGAAATTCTGTTGCGAAACAGCAGTTTCGCTAACAGCAACGGAGATGGTTCTTGGTTCGAACCAATGTCCATCTCCATCCTCAACAATCACCGTATAATCCCCAGGATTTAGTAAGGCAAATGTATATTGCCCATTTTCATCCGTGGTAGTGGTGATCGCTGTCGGCATCAGCTTAACAACAATTCCCGAAAGAGGAACGACATCGTTAAGCTTTACCGAACCAACAATACCCGACAGGGGAGCAAGGTCTGGCATTACTGCCATATTGCTTTCTGCTCCCTCGTCTTCTCCATAGGCGACCACCTTGTACCGTATACCGGTAACGCTCAAGTGGTCGTCTAACAACAGAGTAATACTATCTTCATATGTATACTCTGTTGTCAGTTCAACTGGCTCAATCCGGTTGATGGACCAGCTGGGATTTCCTAAGTCAGGATTGGGTCTAAAAGCACTTTCCCAATTCACGACTTCTCCGTCCCATTTCCCGCGATACACTCGAAAGCCCTGTAAGTGAGCTCCGAAATTCATCGCAATAGACGTAACATCGGCGACATTGATAACTGGGTTATCGTCACCGTTGACGAAAATAGTCTCTGTCCCGCTATCACTTCGCTGACCGTAGTACATTGCTAGCGGAGTGATGTCTCCGACATCAACTTTCCCGTCATTGTTGTAGTCACCTTTCAAAACGGGGAACGACCACACTAAAGTGGCTTTTCCACTTCGATCACCAATTGCCGTCAAATCAATGACACGACTAATCGGTGGCGATGCCGTCTTCTTGGTTGCCAACTGTTTAGACAATTCTTCAGTAAGCATTGTCCAAACTTCTTGATCGACATCGACTTGTGGAACTTCATCGGAATGCATTCTGATGGGCGAGCTACGGTGGCCGCAACCAAAGATTGCGACTACCATCAGCATGGAAATAAGAATAATATGTCGCATATGCGACCCCCTTTTTTTCAACGAGCTCCCAGAAGTTTCCCCCTGAGGCAGGCTCAATATAGCAAAAAAATCGGCTTCTGGTCAATAGAATTAGAGAGCAACGAGAGATTATTCACGAATCCTATCCTGGATAATTTAAGGGCTCAGCATGACAAAATAAAAACAGTAGAACGCTCTACCAGAATTTATTATTTCTAGACATCCACCCCCTTGGGGTGTAGTCTGCAGGTACTTGTACTTTTATCCTATCGTAGGAGGTGACTGCCATGAGTCACGAGAAGAATCGTGGACAACGGGAAAAAAGAAAGAAAAAGCAAAAGAAGACAAACGCTGCGAAATTGGCGAGGAAAGAAAAAGACCAAAAAACTGGTCAGCGATTCCCGCGGCGAGGAAGACCATGAAGGGAGTACCCTAAAAGTGTTCTGCATCTACGGCAGAACACTTTCTATTCTGGTCGGGGTGACAGGATTCGCACCTGCGACCTCGTCGTCCCGAACAACGCGCGCTACTCCTGCGCTACACCCCGTGGAGCCGATGGTGGGAGTCGAACCCACGACCTCTACTTTACGAAAGTATTGCTCTACCAGCTGAGCTACATCGGCAAATCCAAAAGCTAGGCTATACTGTTAGTATAGCTAAGTCAAAAAGATAAAACAGTAATCTAGATAGAGAACTTTTACTTCTTAGCAACTTTCTTCTTAGTTGCTGGTTTGGTTAAAGTCTTCAAACACCTTGCGCAAACTAGTACACTCTTGCCAGCTATCTTCGTAGCTACCAAGTTTGCACCAAAAGTACGCTTAGTACGGCGTTTGGAATGACTGACATTGTTGCCAGACGACTTTTGTTTGTTGCAGATACAGCAAACCTTAGACATAATAGGATAGGTTAGTAACCTAACCAGGTTAGCAAAGAAAGTAATTTAGAACAAGATTTTTATGTTGCTATCTGCCTTCCAAAGTATTGATATCGCAATCTTCCTGATAGTCGCTTTAGTTGTAGCGATTACTTTCCACGAGTTTTCTCACGCTTGGGTAGCAAACCGACTAGGGGATCCAACTGCCAAGAATCTGGGTCGGCTGACTCTAAACCCATTGGCTCATCTAGACCCAATGGGCACTATCATGATCCTGCTCGTGGGCTTTGGATGGGGCAAGCCAGTTCCATATAATCCAGCACGGCTTGGCCGTAGTCGTTTGAATGAAGTATTGATTGCAATCAGTGGTCCTCTTTCCAATATATTGCTCGCAATTCTATTCGCAATACCCGGAAGAATCTATCTTATCGAAAATCAAAGTCTGCCAACCGACCAGATATATACTTTCTTGGCGGTAATGGTGACATTAAATGTTTTTCTTGCTGCTTTCAATTTAATTCCCATTCCACCACTAGATGGTTCCAAAATTTTGTATCTAATTTTAGACAGTTTTAATGTTAGTCAAGAGACAATTTTACGGCTTGAACAATTTGGCCCAATTGCGCTTCTGCTGCTGATTTTTTCCGATAGGCTATTTAATACTAATCTAATATATCTATTACTAGAGCCAGTAATTGCTGTTTTGCAATGGATTGTTGGCTCTAGCACTCTCCCGTTCTGACTTTTATCCACCATTTCAAAAACCGGAAGATAATCATGGTGTAAAATAAAAGTAGCACCATTGATTTGTCTCCGTAATTTTGGCTAACAAACTTTAGATACGGGATCTCAATATTTCTCGCCCCCGTGGGGGTGGGGTGTGAGAACCCACTTGGTTGCTCGGAACCAAGACGCTACGCGGGACAAATTAGTGGTGTCTTTTAATTGTGGAGCGAGTGAGGAGGATCGAACTCCCGCTTCAACCTTGGGAAGGTCGCGTTCTACCACTGAACCACACTCGCAAACGCTAACAGGTTTAATTATACGATAGATACGGAAAGTGCCACCCTGCTAATAAGCAAGGTGGCACTAATTAAACAAGGTTCATGATGCTTACATCTGCATCCGTCGACGCAGATGTCTCACCAGCTTTAGATTTTTACCTTCCTTCTCTAGCTGGCGCAGATGCCAGACAACAATCTTTTTTGCTGTCTCTCTGGTTCTGCATCTATCAAAATCTATCTTGATTTTTCGTGTCAGTGCTTTCAGCCTACTGACATCGGGATAACCCTTCTGTGCTTGCAATAAAATCTTCTCAACTAGCTCGCAATACGTTTCCTTGCTTTTTGCCTCTCCCATATTTTCATGTATCACCCTAATTTTTGATTTGAGCGGTACCAACATATGACAGAGGGCAACAAAAGGGGGGTATACGCTCCGAGCATTGGTCTGATGATGGTGCATACATAATACCTCCAGCTAAATTGGAGTAGCCTCAGCAAGTTTAGTCCCCGAGATCAGATCTGTCAACCCATATATAAAAATAAGCCCGAATTACTTTGAGATATTCTTCTGGTCGCAATTACTGAACGAAGCTCGAACCTTTTTTGAACGGAAAATGCTCGAATAGCTCCGCTCCGCGTTTCCGCCCG
>CAYSVM010000005.1:0-48124 GCA_964434605.1 uncultured Candidatus Saccharibacteria bacterium | reverse complement strand
CGAACCTTTTTTGAACGGAAAATGCTCGAATAGCTCCGCTCCGCGTTTCCGCCCGTCCCGCCAACTGCGGGACGAGCAATCCAATTCGTCTCAATCTTCAAAATGTCTTTGTTGGTCGGGGCGGGGAGATTCGAACTCCCGATCTCAAGACCCCCAGCCTTGCGCCCTAGACCAACTAGGCCACGCCCCGGTAAAAATTGTATCTGGTGCCCCTGCGAGGAATCGAACCTCGATTTAGGCGTTAGGAGTGCCTTGTTCTATCCATTAAACTACAGGGACTAATCTAATAGAACGAGCTTATTGTATAGGGTAGAATAAGACTAATGGCAAGGACTATTAACAAGATTGTCCAAACCAGCCGTTCTGCCTTTCGTGATCTTTTCATCATATATTCATTATAGAGAGACTGTTTCCTTATGGCTAACCCTGAAGAATTTATTCCCGGGTTCATCGGCCAACGTGAAGGTGAGAAGATAGAAATCATCCTATTCCGCCATTGGTACTTTGTTGCTCTACCTATTATCCAGGCAATTACTATCATCCTCTTGTCATTCATCATTCCTATTTCTCTTCATTGGATGAAGTGGATTTTTAGCTATGGGCTTACCACTTTTTTGTATTACGGCTGGTTGGTCTTTTGGATGGGTTTTATGCTCTATCGATATATTAATTGGTATCGTGATCGATTTATTATCACCAGTGAACGTATTATTGATGTCGATCAGCGTGGATTATTCAGTCGTAAAGTATCGGAACTGGAATTAGATAAAGTTCAAAACATTACTCACACAGTTACTGGTATTGCAGCAACCATGTTTAATTTTGGTACTATCATTGTCCAGTCTGCCGGAGCAGGGGAGATTGCTCTCAAACAAGTCGGAGATCCAGCTGGATTGCAAGAAGAGATTACACATCTAGTCAAAACTGCTTCCCATGACAAACCTGTTACCGCAAATGAACTTATAGACTTTATTAAGCAAAAACGAGAATGAAAATATTTTGGCAAATCTTTCTAGGGATAGTTCTTATCGCTTTATTCTTCATCACTTATAACTTGGTTTCCTTAATCAAACCATCTTCTCTACCCGAAGGTTTTTCTAATCAACCTCAAGTTATTGGACAAGAAGGAGGCTTTCATCTTCTTACCGACATCCAAGTTCTACGACACGACAAATACGACACAGTAGCAATTTATACACATCTCAACCGAAGCAGTGCGGTAGAGGGTATCAACACTCCTGCTACTAATATGACTATTAACGCTACCAGTGGTCAGAATACTAGTCTTAAGATTAATCTAACAGATACCAAAATGTCGGATGAACTATCCCCAGCAGATATTAGCCGTATTTCAAGACAACTGGTACCCAAAAGCCCTGTCCAAGAAGTAATTGTCACTAACCCCAAAGATCCTGATACACAAGAGATTCAAATTATCCTTACCAAGGCCGGCCAATATCGTCTAAACTACGATCCCAAAAACGCTGGTACTATTTTCATTGATATACTAAAATAACTTCGTTCTTGTGGGGGCGTAGCTCAGTTGGTTAGAGCGCCTCCCTGTCACGGAGGAGGTCGCGGGTTCGAGCCCCGTCGCTCCCGCCACAATGAACATATGACCCAATTCTCCATATATACCGATGGCGGTGCCAGAGGCAATCCCGGGCCAGCTGCCCTGGGTGTTGTAGTCATGGATGGCACTGGCCAGGTAGTCAAAGAATTCATCCGCTATCTGGGTGAGACAACTAATAACCAAGCGGAATACAAGGCACTCATTGCAGGACTGGAGCAGGTGTCTAAATTGGCTCATCCATCTCAAATTTCTTTGAGAGCATTTTTAGATAGCGAACTGGTAGTAAAGCAGATGAATGGGGAATACCGAGTAAAAGACGAGCATCTAAAACCTCTCTTCGCTAAAGCTCAAAAACTATCCTCCACATTCAAGCAGATTATCTTTACTCATATTCGTCGTGAGCGTAATGCCCATGCCGATAGCTTAGTCAACCGTGCATTGGATGCTAGGAAATAACTACTAGGCCACAAATTGTTTTGTCCAAATCTCGTATTGGAGATATTTTTGCTTTTGGGAATTTTTCTTTCAGCCATTTAGCCATCTTAGAATATTGCCTTTCCCCAAGTTCAATTACCACTGCAACAAATGGCAGATTAGCAAACATTTTTTTGTATAAACCAAGTCCGTCTCCATCTGCAAACAAGGCCATTGCTGGCTCGAACGCCAATTCTTTTTTGGCTCTTAACTTTCCAGGAAGATATGGCAGATTAGCCACTACCAAAGAAGACTCTCTAATGTGTTCTCCAAGATTAGCTCGAACCAATTTTATCTGTCTGCCCAATCTTTTTCTTCCTACATTCTTTCTTGCCACAAGGAGTGCTTTAGAAGAAGTATCGCTAGTAATTATTTTTGCTCCCGGCAAACTAACAGCCAAAGCAATGGCAATCGCCCCACTACCTGTTCCAATCTCATATATGGTTTTTGTTTCCAACTTTTTAGATAAGCCAATTGCTGTCTCCACAATTGCTTCACTAGTTGGGCGAGGGATAAGGACACTGCGGTTTACTTCCAGGGTAATGTCATAAAATTCTTTTTCTCCCGTTATATACGCCACC
The DNA here is from genome assembly GCA_964434605.1 of uncultured Candidatus Saccharibacteria bacterium. Lineage (GTDB taxonomy): Bacteria > Patescibacteriota > Kazan-3B-28 > Kazan-3B-28 > Kazan-3B-28 > JAKLDB01. Next base: position 45,496 of record CAYSVM010000005.1, on the reverse strand, counting down.
GGTACACCTCGTTTGCGTTGGCCAATTGCTCGTTTGTACATTTTGCTTGTATGTGCAGAAATTTTTTTCTCTGGCTCATTCAACAAAGAAGCTGTGGAACATTGAAGCAGATTTGCCAAAAGCACCCGTGCATCTAGAGCGGCTGTTCGACTTGGCTTTAGTTTTTCTTGCCCCCACCTCAACGCTTTACCCAAAGTCAACGATTCAGGCATTTTCACTTGCTTGTTTAATAGCTGCCTGGTGTAGAGCATCAATGACAGGGGACAGATCTCCCTCTAGGATACTTGCAATATTGTGCCAACTCTCATTTATCCTGTGGTCGGTAATCCTATCTTGTGGAAAATTATACGTCCTAATCTTTTCACTTCGGTCTCCGGTTCCAATTTGCTGGCGACGAGCATCTCCTCGTTCTTGTTGTTTCTCTTGTTGTTGTTTGTCCAAAAGTCGTGCTCGTAACACACCCATTGCCTTCAACTTGTTTTTTGTCTGAGATTTCTCATCCTGGCAGGTAGCGGTAATCCCAGTTGGAAGATGAGTTATTCTTACTGCTGAATCAGTAGTATTTACACTTTGTCCGCCATGTCCTCCTGAACGAAATACGTCTATACGCAAATCTTCTGGACGGATTTCTATCTCAGATTCCTCTACTACTGGTAGTACGGCAACAGTCGCGGTAGATGTATGCACTCTACCTTTAGCTTCTGTTACTGGAACTCGTTGTACCCGGTGCACTCCACTTTCCCATTTCAGTTGGCCAAACACTCCCATACCAGAAATCTGGAAAGTCACTTCTTTGAATCCATCACTCTCACTTTCACTACTGTTTAGTAGCTCTACTTTCCACCCCTTTTTTTCTGCAAAACGAGTATACATTCTAAACAAATCTCCTCCAAAAATAGATGCCTCATCTCCTCCTGCTCCAGCTCTAATTTCCACTATGGCACCACTCTCATCTGCCGGTTCTTGGGGGATGGTCAATTCCTGCAATTTATTCTCGAGACATTCCTTCTCTTCTTCTAATCTAGGTAATTCTTCTGCTGCCAACTCCGACAACTCACCTCCATCTTTTATTGTCTCCCGGTGTTCGGAAATCTCTTTTTCCAGCTTCTCCAAAGAAGAAGCCATATCTAAAATTTCTTTGAGTTCCCCCTGTCGCTTAAAAAGTTTTCCCTGCTCGGCCGGAGAGAGAGACGACAAATCCTCCAGCTGCTGCTGGATCCTTTCGTATTCTTCTTGGAACGGTTTAATATTCATCTACCTCATTGTGGCACAAAAACAGCCCTGCCGTAGAGGAAGAGCTGTTGTATTTGGCAAATATTTAGGATGCTTTCTTGGTTTTTCTGGTTTTCTTCGTACCAACTGCTTTAGCTACCTTGGCCTGGAATTTCTCGATTCGGCCACCACGTTCAATCTGCTTCTGTTTGCCGGTATAGAAAGGATGGCAGGCAGAACAACTGTCTGTCCGCATTTCCTCAACCGTCGAACCAACCTCAATTACATTCCCGCAAGAACAAGTAACACGAGCTTTTGGATAATATGTTGGATGAATTTCTTTTTTCATACCAGCAAACCTTATCATATGTGTCTGCTTGAGTCAAATGGGATATAGGATTGACAAAACACGAAAAATCAGATATAATACAATAATAATCAACCACAAAAAATAAAATAAAAACCATGCTAGAACGGATCTCCCAACACTTACAGGAGCAACCTAGCCGGCCCAGTCCCATATATGGCCAGCTGACTTTGGTTTTGGTACTGGTAACCATGCTTACTGGATGGTTTGTATCCGGACAGATTCTAAGGCAATTAGATCGGCTTACTCAGAAGCCAGTTTTAGCCATGGAACATACCTTTGAATCTAAGCTTTAAACCCAAATGGTAGACCAAAACAAAAATCCACTTCCGCTTCTTCCGGATCCTCTTGAGGATCAGACGCTGCAATTGCCCGCAACCACTCCCGTTCTCCAACTAGAAACGGCTAATAAATCTACTCCAGCCAAACCTCGTCGCAATCTCCTGCGAGCTACTTTGATTTCCACTGGTGTCTTAGTTTTATTACTAGTGATTTTATTTGGCCCCCGTTCAACTACACTACTAAACCTGCGGGGGAGTAAGGCTGCTGAATTGGTAACCTTGAGTAATACCACCACTCCCAACTTTATGAGCTCTGGCTGGTCTGCTACACCAAGCAACGATGCCTTTGTTGTTGAAGACGGCAAATTGAAGCTTAATTACACTTACTTCGATCAAGAATAATGCAACACCTCAAACAAAAATTTAATTCTGTTATTAATCGCTACCCATGGGCGCTTCAAACTATAATGGCAATTTCAATTGCCCTATGTGCTATTGGATTTACGGTTAGCAAGGGTCTGGCTGCCGAATTAGACTGGCCATGGCAGGAGCCATACCAACCAACTGATAGAGATAAAGTTGCTATGCCATATGAGTTAGTAGATATAAAAGTAATTAACCGCAATCCTATAAAGGCGTATAGCTATCCCACCAGTTTTTTAGTCGGAGATGATTTACAAATCCAGTGGGAACTCAAAGAAAAAGCAAGTAATTATGCGGATTGGTTTATAGATCTCTATCTGCTAAAGACAGAAAATAATGAAAATAAAGTCAATCACCTCTTATACCCCGTTGCCTCTAGAATAGCGGCAGGTAATTTGCAATATAATTGGAATCCAACTATAGAAGGTTCTAGTCGCGCAAGTTTGCCGAACCCGTTTGACAGACACATTTATGCTGTCTTATACAAAGATCCACTCATTAATGGGGAAGGTGAAGAAATGGATTGGAACGTGACTTCAGCTTTCAACATCGTACCGTGGCGAATTATCCAACCCGTTGCCGATTCTCTAGCCAACGAGGATATAGTGACGATTCAATGGGATACCAATTTAAAAGGTTCGGGCCGACTTTATTTGGAAGTAGATAAACAGGTTAATACTGCCGACTGTAAAATTATTAATGGAAAATCTCATTGTTGGATTATCAAAGAACTTCCGCTAGAAATAAAAACAGCTAGCTGGAAAGTAGGATACAAATGGAAGCTGGAATATTTTGAAGATACAGATAATCCCGTCAATTGGATTCAGATGGATAATAGGCTATTTGGTTCTGCCGCACATCTTTATTTAACTCATTTTTACGATTCTTACGGCAATAGTCTGTGGGATAAGGGAGATCCCTATTATTTTGGTTATGACTATAATCTGACCACCATTGACCAGCAACAAACGTTCACTATTCAAGGAGCACCGCTTCTTGTTGGCGCCGACCCAGCAAATCCGATTGTTTACACCTCACCTAAACTCAATATCGCTTCTACTCTTCCTGTAGCATCTATAAATTCACTTATTGCAGCGTACAACCAACCAACAGGATCTAACATCAAATTTTACATTGGACTATTCAAAGCAGACGGAGTTACCCCAGTCTATGTATCAATAAATGGTTTTGATGCAAATGGTTATTATCTAATTCCCGAAGAGAGCGAAGGACAGTTAAACTCTCCAGGTGTGATTCTTCCTTCTTTACCCAACAATAATTTACTTGCTGAAATTAGTTCAGCTCGTTTCCGCATTGCAATGTCCTCCACCGATTTGAATCTCTACAAACCTTCCGTCACCAGTATTACACTCAATTACACATCTGGGACAAACCCTCCTTCTAATATCACTCTCAATCTTACAATGCCCGTAGAAGAAATCTCACCAGAAACTTTCACTGGTTCTTTGGTCCACCCACTCTTTGCCCTGCGGTTATACAACTCAACTACTAATGCCAAAATCTACGAGAATCTGAACTTCCCAGGCACTCTAAATACCGACAGAACTAAATACACCAAAGCACTTACCGTCACTCGCGCTACATCTCCCAGCAGTGCTTATTCGGTATTGCCCAACGGAACCTACTCTGTATACATCCGTAGTGATCGCCACTTGTGGAGTAAATTTGCTACCGACCTTACGATTGATAACGCACATGATACCTATGGAATTACTTTCCCAACTCTCAAAGTGGGTAATGTTGATGAAAACAACAAAATCAACATGGTTGATTTCAACAAAATCAGTCCAGATTACGGTAAAGAAGCCGTCAACTTACTAGGTGATTTGAATAACGATGGAAAAGTTAACATGCAAGACCTCGACTGGATAATCAAAAACTTTGCATTGTGGGGTACTCAATTACCAGATGAAATTCGCCAATAATGGAACAATTGCTCAATCAACTGCCAGAACATAATCTTCGCCACATTAGCTGGCGGGCAGTTGCGCTAATTGCAATTACTCTAGTTGTTGTCGCTAGCTTTCTAGTCTATGCCGGTGGTTTTGAAGTATTGTCTCGCATCTTCGGTTCAAAAGCTGGCACAGAAAACACATATGTTTTGGCAGGACTTCCAAACCTTGAAGGAAATTCAAATGCAGATAGCTGGATAGTGCAATCTGGAACAGAATCTACGGATGACGGGATAAAAAGCTGGATGGCTGCTATCTTTGCAGGCACAGGAGCGTTTACCAGCTTTACTAACCAACCAGGCTTCATGGTTCCCAACGCCACTCAAACAGGCTTTGTTATGCCCCTAGTCACATCCATGGAACCGGGACAAGACACATTTACCGACCACAGTTACACTTCTCCTGCTATTAACTTAGGTACGACAGGAGTTGCTATTAACAACATTTCAATTTATGCCTACCTTCCCGAAACTTCTACAGTTACTTTTGGATATCGTACTGCAGATGCACTAGATGAATCGGACAACAGTGAGCTACACGAATTTTCGGAACCTGTTTTCACGAATCTGCCAGAAAACGAAGATATCAAATTGACTACACTAACTCTAAATCGAGCCGTTAAGCAATATCTTCGGATGGAAGTAAGCTTTAACGAATTTATTCCAACCGACAGACCTACGGTTTACGGATGGGTAATTACTTACGGACAAGATATTTCTACTGCTTCTGAAGAATCAGTTCTGTCCACCAGCGAAGATGCTGCCCTTACTCTTACTTTTAGCGGAGGTTCTGGAATTCCAACTAATGCAACTGTGAAATTGCTTTGCACCGACCTCGCCCTAAATCCAATTTACAGCAGAGATAAAATAGACCTCTCTGTAAGTGGTGGGGAATACATTATTCCCTTCAAACTTCGAGCTGGTACCTATACCATAGTCATCACCAGCCCCACTACTAAAGAAATTATCGTACCTTTCGAAGCAACCGGCGAAGATACCCAAACAGTGTCCCTGGGAGCATTTGAGGCAGGCCAAAGCAACACTTCTAGTATCCTTGGCGACCTCAATAGTGATGGCGTAATCAACAGCGCAGATCTTCATCTGCTTCTCGAGCAATATGGCGAAAGGGACTTGACAGAAAGCTAAAAGTATAGTATAATAAAAACAAGGTTGGGAAAATCAAAACAAATATGAAAAACCTAATCAAAATCAGCTTTCTGGCGTTGTCTCTGGTAGTCACCCTACCGGGTTTTGCATTCGCTAATAATACTTATCCTGCGACAATAACCTTTAGTCCAGCTAGTGGCTCTGTGGTTGCCAACCCTAATTTCACGGTTAACTTAGTAATCAATACTAACGGTGCAAGCAAAACCTCTGGTGCTGATGCGATAGTTACTTTCGATCCTACCGAAGTACAATATATCTCTGCTGTAAAGCCAGCCACAAACGACTTTTATGGTACAGGAGGTCTTATCGTAAGAAACATTGCCAACGCTTCTACTGGAACAGTAGAGATCGGTACTTCAGTAGAGCCAGGCATAGCTACTACTGCCTACCCTACAGGTACCGGAAATATTGCTACTCTTACTTTCCGTCCATTAGTTGCAGTTGGTGAAACAGTTACTTTGAATCTCGGCTTCACTTCCCTTGGTGCCACTGCCGACAGTAATGTAATCAGCAGCGCTGGTACAGATATCCTAAGCGCTGGTTCTACAGCCGTCCTAACAATTGCTGCCGCTCCAGCTGGTGCACCAACCATTACTAGTATCAGCCCAACTAGTGGTGACTACAATTTACAACAAGCATTAACAATTACTGGTACCAACTTTGGTACCCAAGGTACCAACTCAAAAGTATATATCGGAAGCTACTTGGCTACAGTCACATCTTGGACCGATACCCAAATCGTTGTAGATGTTCCAGCCCAACCCCAACTAACCGCATCTAGCACCTGGCAAGTAAAAGTCCATCGTCAAGATGGAGTAGAAGGTACCTACACAGGCTACACCTACATTGTTCCTGGTACGCCTATCACTCCACTCCCAGACAACGGACCCGAAGTATTCTCCTATTTAGGTCTTGCAATGTCTGCCTTCGGTATGGCTGGTCTGACCTACACCAAGCTTGCTACCCGTAAACCAGTCCAGGTTGAACCAGTCGACCCAAACTCCAACTTGGCAATCTAACCAAACCCCGCTACACTAGCGGACGAGCCCTTGGGATAAACCTAAGAGCTTTTTAGTTTATGATGTAAACAGAAGATGCGTAACTTTGCTGACGAAACTAGGTTTGAAGTAAAGGCGGGCGATGGGGGAAATGGCGCCGTCTCCTTTCGTCATGAGAAATATGTAAACAAAGGTGGTCCAGATGGCGGGAACGGAGGAAACGGAGGGAATGTAGTGCTCGTAGCTGACCACAACTTAAATACTCTAGTTGACTTAACTCGTCACAAGGCATATCGGGCAGAAGATGGACAAGTAGGTCGTGGGCAGAAGTCCACAGGCAAGTCCGGTGAAGACTTAATACTAAGAGTACCAATTGGCACACAGGTATTTGAACTTCAAGAAAATCATAAAAAAGAAAAAGAATTTCTCATTGCAGATCTCGCCCATGATGGTGAAAAGTTTATTCTAGCCAAAGGCGGAGAAGGGGGATACGGTAACGCTCACTTTGCTCGTGCTAGCTTCCAAACTCCGCGCTTTGCTGAGCTGGGTACACCAGGAGACGAACGAAGTATTCTTCTGCGCCTGAAGATAGTTGCAGATATCGGGCTCATCGGTCTTCCCAATGTCGGCAAATCCACACTTCTCTCTGTAATTTCCAACGCTCGCCCAAAGATCGCCGACTATGAATTTACCACCTTGATTCCCAACCTGGGAATTGCCAAATACCATGACAAAACCCTAGTGGTTGCAGATATTCCCGGACTTATCGAAGGCGCCTCAAAGGGCAAGGGACTTGGGATTCAATTTCTCCGCCACATTGAACGCACCAAAATGCTGGTACATCTACTGGATGCAACTCATCCTGAACCGAAGAAAGATTTTGTGGCGATTAATAAAGAACTAAAGGCATACAGCCCCGAACTTGCTCGTCGTCCACAAATTGCAGTATTCAATAAACTAGATGCTATTTCTCTGGATGACTTAAAGAAACTAAAGAAAATAAAACTTCCTGTGGAAGACGTTGTATATATCTCTGCTGCTGCCCATACCAATGTAGAAGACTTGTTTCGTTCTATTTTGAAACATCTTCCAAGGGCCACTCAAATCCAACGCACTAACGAGCCAGTCAAAATATTTACTATCAACGACTTGCCTCGGATGCGTTTTGAAATTATCACCAAGCATGCTCACAATTTCACCGTAAAAGGTCCTGCTCAAGAACGATTGGCGGTGAAAACGGACTTTGAAAATGATCAGGCAGTCGGCAGATTTTGGAAAGTTATGAAAAGAATGGGGGTTTGGGACGCACTGAAAAAAGCTGGGGCAAAGAAAAATGATACAATCAAAATCGGTTCCATTCAGTTTACATTTGAAGATCTATAAGGGCGATTAGCTCAGTTGGTAGAGCGTTGCATTCGCATTGCAGAGGCCACCGGTTCGAATCCGGTATCGTCCACCAAATCCGTTTCCAAAGCGGATTTTTTTTATCGTTGACCTAAGTAGATCTTTATGTTACCCTATCCATACTTTCGCTAGGGAGGCTTGAGCGAGATCACAAAGGAAGAAAATGGACAATCTATTGGGGGCAATCTTTGCCCTTATTTCATCAGTTTCAACCCCTATCTATCAGCCCCAACCGGCAGTCGATCCAATTGTCGTGGAGCTGCAGGGATTTTTAGCTGAAAAGAAAAGCCCAATACCAGCGGAAGCTTTAGTAAAATATCCCAACTGGCAAATGATAGTTGCGTTGTCCGCTGCTGAATCTGGTTACGGTCGCAACTTAGCCGGTGAGTACAACGCATGGGGGATAAAGGACTTTCGTATTAGTAGCAAAAACTTTCGTGGTTACCGCGACTTTGCATCATGGGATGAATCGATCGCTTACACCTCCAAACTATTATTCAAATATGACAAGGAAGACGGCTCACCTGAGCCAAAAGCAATGGTAGCGCGGTGGAAATACATTCGCCCATTTGGTGGTTGGCTAGGGAACGTAAATTATTCCCTCAATGACATTCAAGAAAATGTTATTGCCATTGCTAAGCTAAAAAGTGCTTAGGTTGGTATAATACAAATATGAAAATCATTAAAAAAGTAAGAGAAGTCGATTCGAGCAAAGCACTTGGTCGCTTCGCTACCGCTTTAGAAAAAATATTACAACAGTTAGAACAATCTAATGGCCCGCTCATTTGTGAGCGGTCTATTTACTGCCCTTGGAGTAACTATTGGTTTAGTATTAATACTTGGTTTAGCTGGACTTCTTTTAGATCAACTAAGAGTTCTCCCCGTTGTTGGAAGATTTTTTGCTCGCATCACGAAGTACTGGACCACTCTCTATCTGTAATTAAATAATGCTGATTACGCCTCACTTTTTGACTGGGGTAGCAATCTCCCAAGGTATCCCCGAAGCTACTCCTGCCGCACTTGCTGCGGTTAGTTCCCATTTTGTTTTAGATTTTATTCCTCATAGAGATACTGTTGGCGGACATCATTTGAACAAAGGCAATGTAGTTCTCGTCCTTCTAGACGGTTTATTAGCATTGGCGCTTTGGTGGTGGTTAGTTCCAGAAACAAATCGTTGGTACGCTTTCGTAATTGGTATATTTGCTTGTTTGCCGGATGTTTTTGAAATTCCCGGTATATTTTGGAAAAAATGGAATTCGCTTCCTATCCAAAAACAATTTCATTATTGGCACGGACCAATTTTGCAGTTTACAAGAGAGCCTGCCGGTTGGGTATTGGGGCTAATACCACAAATCCTATTAGTAGGAGCCCTGATTTATTTATTAGTGGTTAAATAAAACCTCCGTATTAAACGGAGGTTTTACTAGGATCCTAATAAAACCAGAATAAATCCTATTTGCGAGGCATGAAGACCTCGTACAGACCGAAAATCACATAGATGATGCCAAGCACCACCGCTAGCGTGAAACCCCAATCACGGTTAATGAAGACCAAAATCAGGCCTACAATACCGATCAAGAGATAGAGATATCCCATGGTCGCCCCCTCTCTTTAGTTGATATAACTCTATTGAAGTACAAATAAAACTACTCCTATTATATCAAGCTATTCCCAATACTTTGTGGATAACCCGATAAAAATGCTTTCCCATCCATTGGTTTTTTGCCAAATAACTGCAGTTGACGGATTTTTAATTTACCTATGTACAATTGTCCGTCTATCTTAGCAAAAGATCCTTTTGGGTTTTCAATGGTTGGCTCAAAGTCGGCTTGTAATATTTTCATCATCTGTCCGTTCCATGTTGTATATGCGCTTGGCCACGGGAAGTATGCACGTACTTGGCGAGAAATAAATTCCTCATCTTTATGCCAATCAATTAATCCATCTTCTTTCCTAATAAGCTTTACGTAACTTGCTTCTGCTTCATTCTGGGGGATAGGGGTTATTTCTCCATCTAAGTATTTCGGCAAAGTATCTAGCAAAGTCTTTGCGCCAATTTCAGCTAGTTTGGCTGTCAAAGTTTCTACATCATCTCGCTGAGTAATCTTTACTGGCTCACTTTTAGCAATCACATCCCCAGCATCCATCTCCAATGTCATTTTCATAATTGTCACACCAGTTTCACTATCTCCATTGAGTATTGCAGCGGTAATAGGGGAAGCTCCCCGATACTTCGGTAAAAATGAACCGTGCACATTTACCACCCCCTTCTTTGGAATATCCAGTACTTCCTGTGGCAAGATTTTTCCATAAGCCGCCACCACAATTACATCCGGATTTAATTCTCGAATTTCAGTCCAAAAATCAGAATCAGTTTTTACTTTGCTGGGTTGTAATATCAAAATTCCTTTTTCCTGTGCCAGCACCTTGACGGGGGATGGGGTAACAATCTGTTTTCTTCCCACGGGCTTATCTGGTTGGGTGACAACTGCGACTACTTCGAATCGGGTATCATCCAATAACACCCGTAAACTCGGCAACGCAAATTCTGGCGTCCCCATAAAAATAACCCTATAGCGTTTTTCCATTGCTGTTCTCATAGATGTATACATCACCATCGACTTTATCTACAAAAAGGATTCCATCGAGGTGATCATACTCATGCTGAATTATTCGCGCTAATAATCCGCTAGCTTTTCCTTCAACCTTCCTACCACTCTCATCTAAACCACGATACTTAATTTTTTCTGGTCTCCGTACCATTCCATATAGATTAGGGAAAGATAGACAACCTTCCTCATCTGCCTTTTCTTGTTTAGATCTCCAAACAATTTCTGGGTTAATAATTACTGTTCTTGGAACTTCCGGTTTTCCTTCTTTGTATTCTGCAATAATTATTCTCTGCAAAGCTCCAAGCTGTGGTGCAGATAATCCAATACCATTATCTCCATGCATAGAATCAAACATATCCGCAATCAACTTCCGCGTTTCATTATTTACTTCCAAAACTTTCTGGCTCACTTTTCGTAAGCCTGCTAAGTCTCGTTGCACATCACCAAGTAATATCTTTCTCTTCATATTTATATTCTATCCTTTTAATTCCTTTTTCATCTTCCACCAAAACAATTTTTCTGGATGATCCACTTCTGCCTGTATTACTTCCGCCAGAATTCGGCGGACTTTAGCTACCCCCAATCGCTTGAAAAACCCTAAATAAAAACTAAACGAACCCACTCCCTTAGCAGCTGTTTCCCCGAACCTCTGTCGCACTTCATCCACCAGTAAATGTAGCTCCGAATGCAGGTGCGGATTCCGCTTGTGCTTAATCTCAGATAGGGTCTTTTTTAGCTCTTCCATAGCGCCCCCATTGTACCAGCCATCCGCTATTTCCAGATATAGACCCCCTATGTATTGACTTTTAGGGTCCAAAATGGCAAAAATCTCTTGCACCCTATTCATCTATATAGTAGAATGCTTACTAGTCGCATAAGCGACATATATATCTCACCAATTTAGCGTTTGAGTTACCTCAAAAACAACCATACTTTCTCTGCGTTTCAAGACACGGCTGATTTGAATTTGTTAACTTTCACGCCTGCATGATGCTGACCTAACTTGGGTTCGGAAACGGCAGGGTGAACCCCTGCTATTTTTGTGTCTTTTCTGCCCTCGCATTTGAAGATTTCGTTCATTGAAAATTAGTGGCATCAATGAAATAAATTAATGGTTTTCTTAAATCGCCGATTTAAGTAATAAGGCACTAGCCTTATTGAAAACAAACAAGAGCGATCAAGCTACACAAGAGCACTCGGTGGATGCCTTGGAAGAAGTAACCGAAGAAGGACGTAGTAGGCTGCGAAAAGTCTCGGGGAGGGGCCAAACACCCGCTGATCCGGGAATGTCCGAATGGAGCAATCCTGCGCGTATGCGTAACCCACTATTGAATACATAGATAGTGAGGAGGGAACCGTGTGAACTGAAACATCTTAGTAACACGAGGAAAATAGAACAATCGTTTATTCCCCTAGTAGCGGCGAGCGAAAAGGGAAGAGCCTAAACCTTTCTGCACTTATAGCCTATCGGCGTTGTGCAGGAGGGGGTTGCAAGGAGATTACATTTGCTGGGCGATAGACCAGATCAGGAGTCAAAAATGATTTGCTTAGTTGAAGGTCTCTGGAAAGGGTAACCATAGAGGGTGAAAGTCCCGTAAGCGAAAAGCAAATCACTCTGAAGTATTCTTTCTTAAGTACGGTGGGACCCGTGAAATCCTGCCGGAAATTGCCAGGACCATCTGGTAAGGCTAAATATTACTTCTTACCGATAGTGAACTAGTACCGTGAGGGAAAGGTGAAAAGTCCCCCTGTGAGGGGAGTGAAATAGTACCTGAAACCGTGTGTTCGTTTAAGAGTCGGAGCGGAGCAATCCGCGACGGCGTGCCTTTTGTAGAATGAGCCAACGAGTTAATCTCTGCCGCAAGGCTAAGTTGTTTAGACAACGGAGCCGAAGCGAAAGCAAGTGCGAATAGCGCGATTGAAGTGGCAGGGATTAGACCCGAAACTGAGTGAGCTAACCATGGTCAGGCTGAAGCTGCCGTAAAAAGCAGTGGAGGGCCGCACCCACCTACGTTGAAAAGTGGGGGGATGAACTGTGGTTAGAGGTGAAATGCCAATCGAACTCAGAGATAGCTGGTTCTCCCCGAAATATATTTAGGTATAGCCTCAGAGCGTTCCCGGCAGTGGTAGAGCTACTGAATGGATTTGGGCCGCAAGGTACCACGTCCAATTAAACTCCGAATACTAACCGGTTAGAGCCTGGGAGTCAGAAAACGGCGGCTAAGCGTCGTATATCAAAAGGGAAACAGCCCAGATCGTCATCTAAGGTCCCTAATTCCAACTAAGTGTGAAAGGAAGTGGAGACACATAAACAACCAGGAGGTTGGCTTAGAAGCAGCCACCCTTTAAAGATAGCGTAACAGCTCACTGGTCGATGTGTGTCTGCGCCGAAAATGTAACGGGGCTAAGTTGGATACCGAAGATACGAATTGTCACCGCAAGGTGGTAGTGGTAGGGGAGCGTTCTATGCTGCAGTGAAGTTCAACTGTGAGGTTGGGTGGAGCGCATAGAAGTGAGAATGTTGGCACGAGTAGCGAGATCGAAGTGAAAACCTTCGACGCCGATTTATCCGAGGTTTCCTGGGCAACGGTTTTCGTCTCAGGGTTAGTCGGGCCTAAGCTGAGGCCGTAAGGCGTAAGCGATGGACAACAGGTTAATATTCCTGTACTGCGTTGAAGTCGACCAAAACAAGCGAATTGGTGAACCGGATGATTGCTTTGCCGCAAGGTGAAGTAAATGCCGGCTTTGCTGACTCGCACGTTTAGCAATGGAGTGACGCAGGCTGGTAGGTTGAGCCCGGACAGGTTTCCGGGTCTAAGCAGTTAGAATGTCTCTTTGGCAAATCCGGGAGGCAGCTACCGCAAGGTGGCAAATTCAAGCTGTGGGAAAGTTGATTCCTTCGGGATGAGACGATTCAGCTGATCTAGACTGACAAGAAAAACTTCTAGCGAGACTTCAAAGCATCCGTACCGAAACCGACACAGGTGGATAGGGCGAGTAGCCTCAGGCGTACGAGAGAACCCTCGTTAAGGAACTCGGCAAAAAATCATCCGTAACTTTGGAATAAGGATTGCCTACCGCAAGGTGGGCCGCAGCTAAAGACTTCAGGCGACTGTTTAACAAAAACTCAGGTCTCTGCTAACTCGAAAGAGGATGTATAGGGACTGATGCTTGCCCAGTGCCAGTAGGTCAAGAGGAGAGGTTCGTCGCAAGACAAAGCTTTGAATCTAAGCCCTGGTGAACGGCGGCCGTAACTATAACGGTCCTAAGGTTCTCGATTGAATAAAAAATATTGAATCGAGAAGGACTAGGACTGTTGTAAGCGATACGATAATTCGCAAAACGCTACCTTACTTTATGGCGACATAAAGAAAGTCCACACGTGGCTCCAAGAGACTATACACCACGCTCCGAATAAAATCGGATGAAGACATAGTCCTTAGTAAAGGAAGCTAAGAGCGAAATTCCTTGTCGGGTAAGGTGGGAAACTTGCCCGAATGTCGCAGTAATGCGACACAGCAAACTGACTAATATCGGTGAAGGCTAAATCTCTTGAGTTGGAGATACGCCAATACCGAGGGAACATCTTATATAATTAAGATGACCCGTAACGACTGAGCCGAAAGGTGAGGTGCGAACCAAAGTCGCACAATACGTCAGCTCTTGTCTCAAAAACAAACCATGGGGGAAATAAGACTCCTACAGTTTGTGACAAGATGAAGATATAGTCTGATCTCTATTGAAAAATAGAGCTAACAAATACGAAGTTCCGACCCGCACGAATAGCATAACGGTCTGAAGACTGTCTCAACGAGGGACTCGGCGAAACTACATTGCCGGTGAAGATGCCGGATTTCCGCAGCAAGACAAAAAGACCCCGTGGAGCTTTACTACAGCCTGGCGTTGGGTTAGGGATTTGTTTGTGTAGGATAGGTGGGAGACTATGACCCTGTGGCGCAAGCTTCAGGCGAGTCAACGGTGAAATACCACCCTAACACATTTTTAATTCTAACTTCTAGCCATTATCTGGCAGGAGAACAGCGTTTGGCAGGTAGTTTAACTGGGGCGGTTGCCTCCTAAAATGTAACGGAGGCGTTCAAAGGTTCCCTAATCCCGGATGGAAATCGGGATGATAGCGCAATAGTATATGGGAGCTTAACTGCGAGACCTACAAGTCAAGCAGATGCGAAAGCAGGATATAGTGATCCGACGGTTGCACATGGGTGCGCCGAAGCTCAACGGATAAAAGTTACCCCGGGGATAACAGGCTGATCAGACCCAAGAGTCCATATCGACGGTCTGGTTTGGCACCTCGATGTCGGCCCGTCACATCCTGGAGCTGGAGCAGGTTCCAAGGGTTCGGCTGTTCGCCGATTAAAGTGGCACGCGAGCTGGGTTCAGAACGTCGTGAGACAGTAGATTCGTGCTGTCTATAAACTTGGCTATTTGCTGGAAACTCTGAGTATCCTACGCTACAGATATTTATCTGTAAAAATGCGTTAGGTGCAGACAACCAGCAGGAAAGACTTCAATCCATCAAAGGATTGAAGAATCCTCAGAGACTATACGCCAAGCCTCCTGATATTCAGGAGAAAGATATAGTCCGAACTGTGTAGCGATACGCAGAGTCCGATAAAAACGTCGGACCGCCATAGAGCAAAATCAGTATCGGATATGGTTAGCAAAGTAACAAATTGTCGGTCTCTATCTGCTGTGGATGGAGGAAATTTGAGGAGAGTCGCTTCTAGTACGAGAGGACCGAAGCGAACGTACCGCTGGTGTATCGGCTGTTCTACCAAGAGCATTGTCGAGTAGCTATGTACGGAAATGATAAGCGCTGAAAGCATCTAAGCGCGAAGCATACTTCAAAACCAATTTCCACGGTTCGCAAGAACCAATAGGCCCCAAGTAGACCACTTGGTTGATAGGCAACAGGTGTAAGCGTAGTAATACGTTCAGCCGAGTTGTACTAATAGGCCAATCGCTTTTTCGCTTTTGTAGTTTAGTGCTTTATCTTAGATCGGTGATCTAAGAAAACCATTGGAAAAATTGGTTATTTTGGCTTATGCTAAATAAGTAAAAATAACTTAGTTGATGTTATGAATCAATTCAAAATGCTTCGGGCAATGGTCTATGTGTTGATAGGGTTAGGTTGGCTGACTCTTATTTTCGGTTTAGTATTAGCTATTGCTTCCTTTATCAACAACTCCTGGGCTATCCAACTGCATTTACCCCTGATACTCCACTCACCAACAGTAACTGGATTTACTGTTCTAGTTGTATCTGGAATTCTTTCCATCGTCTGGTTAGCTAGTGCAGAAATGATAATCCTCTGTATTGAAAGCTACAACGATCTGAAGAAAATCCGCGAAATCTTCAGCAAAAAATAGATTTAACACAACTGTTCTCGTGATGATAGCGAGGAGGCAACACCTCTTCCCATCCCGAACAGAGAAGTTAAGCTCCTCAGCGCCGATGATAGTTGGACCGCAAGGTCCCGTTAAAGTAGGTCGTCGCGAGAATAGTTTTGTTAAGTTAATGAAGATATGAGTAAAAACCTCAACAAACGCTTACGCGAGCTGCAGAGAGTAGCCGCACTCCACCAAAACCAACCCGTTGCCCCAATAGGAGTACCGGTACTTTCCAATACCCCAACTTCTACTTCTTCTACTGCAGTAGCAGCTATTGGCACACCAGAACACTACAAAGTAATCCGCAAAGACCTAATCTTTGTAGTTATCTTAATGGCCATAACCGTTGCTCTGCTATTTGGTCTAGATTGGGTAGTGAACAATACTGGATTAGCAGACTGGATTGTTCGTCTCGGAACAGTTATTCGCTAGCTCTTGGACTCAATGTCTTTCATAACATTGAATGATGCTCTGCTGATAATTGATTGAATCTTTCGGAAAAGCTCAATACTGTTCTTATTCCCACCAAATGGGTCATTTTTGAATGTAAAGTTTTTGTTATCTCCAGGGCTAGGGAGGTAACGGTATGTATAAACATACTCACCCTTTTTACTGTTATACTCCTTCTCAATATAGACCGAACCACCATAACCCAAGCCATTCGCTAGCTCGGTTGCATCAGCATTAATTTTCCATTCTATTAGTAAATCCATACCTGGTGTGGTCAGTGAGCTTATCTCATTTGGGAGTCTAAAAACATTTAGTGCTGATTGTAATCTATCAAGATATTCTGGTTCTATAGGCATATGCGAACCAAGAACCGACAATATTCTATACGCCTCATCTTTGCTCATACTATTATAAAGTTGGGGTGATAGTTGAGGCTTGGTTATCCTAATAAGATTGTCAAACCAGGTTCGCAATGCCTTCCGTTTGTTTGCTTGTATCTGGTTGGCGATAGATCTGCTTGCAATTACTTTTTGACAATCATCAGGATTCCCACCATCCTCTATCTGACACGGAAAATAACTCCATACACTATCAATTATGGCGATTGGACCTGTGGTCACCACATTCCGTTTTTTTTCTTTCAACACAATCCTATTCTGAGTCTTGGTTAGGAAGTCTCTCATTTCACCTGGTGAAACGTCGTCTTCGCAATCAGCATTTGATGAGCTACAAGCATATTTTTTATATAAATCCCTCATCCATTTGTGATAATTCTTTACCGTTTCTTCGTAAATTTCTCTCGCTTTCTCTGCTACTGCCACCCTATTTGCCAATGCTTCTTTGTAATCTTCTAGATATTTCTCATACATTGCACGAGGACTCGAATCGGAAGCAAAAACATTATTCGGTGGCCAATCAGCTTTTACTATAAAAACAGCAGTCAAGAAGACCACCAAAACGATACCCAACGGAACCAATCTATTCAGACGAATATCTTTTTTGCTTCTAAGCCCACGTTTCTTACGCATAATCTAATAATACTTCAAGGGGGGGGTTGCAACCCCGATCCTATCCGTATCTCCATACCCGATGGCTTAAGTAGGCTATATAATAAAGCTATCTCATAATATATTATTGACAATATAACGAATTCGTTATATTATAGAAATGAAGGTTTTTATCGATTCTCGGGTTATACCCTTTATAGATGGTCTCTCCAGAGAACTTCAGGCGGATGTGCGTGAGTACATTAAACTCTTAGAGGATAACGGTTTTGCTCTTTTCCTACCTATTCTCAAGAAACTATCAGGGCACGATCTCTGGGAGTTGAGACCGCAAAATATTCGCCTATTAATAGGCAAAATACCAGGTGGAGTAGTTGCAGTAGTAGGATTCCTCAAAACCAAAAATCAAACTCCACTACGACATATAAAATTAGCAGAACAGAGGCTAAAATCATGGCAAAAAAAGTAAAACTCATACCTTTCGAGCAAGTAGAAAAAAGATGGATGAAGAATCCCGATTTTCGCCATATCGTAAAGGAACGTGAACCCCACTTCAATGTTGTCAGACAGCTCGTCAAAGAGAGAATTAAGCAGAATAAGACTCAGGAGTATATGGCAAAAAAGACTGGATTGAGACAAGAGGCAATATCCGCAATGGAGTCTCTTAAGCGGGAGCCACAGCTTTCAACGCTCTACAAGTATGCCACAGCGTTGAACATTAAAGCTCTTAAATTGTCCTAACCTACTTCGGGTACAGTCTTGTATTCAGTTGCTGTATAGAAGCTTCGTCAACTAATAGAGACGGTTGCCAACCCGCCTTTACCGGAACAATCTCATACTGCACCTTATGTGGTTCAGTAAGTTTCAGCTTTGCTAAAAAGCTATTTTGTGTCCAGAAAGAAAATGGCTGCCAGAAAGCAAAATTACCCAATGAGTAAAATATGGGCTTATCATTGTACGCCTCTATCTTCTGCGGTACATGGGGGTGTCCGCCTAAGATAACATCTGCTCCGGCATCAATAAAGTCACGTGCCATCTTCTCCAATGCCGAGCTTGGACTCTCCACATATTCTGCTCCGCTATGCAGAGAAACAATTACCCAATCCACACTGTCCTTCACTTTTCCAATCTCTTGTATCATCTTCGCCCCGTCTTGGAATGCTACATATTTCGAAGCTCCTGCATTTTCATATCCATTCAACAAATTCGTCATTGCCAAAAATGCAATCTTTTTGCCCTTCACTTCCATAATCACTGGATCCCATACTTTCTCACTATCCATATTCGCACCCACATACTTCACATTCATTGCTGAAAGTGCTGCCAAAGTAGAATCAAACGCTTTCTTGCCGTAATCCCATAAATGGTTATTGGCCAAAGACACAATATCTATTCCTGCATTCGCTAAGCTCTGTGCGCCCTCAGGAGGACCTGCAAACCGATACTCCGAAGTAGGGGACTGTGTCTCGCCTCCTAAATCTGCCAGTTGGCTTTCTAGATTTACAAAGGTGACATCTGCCAATTTCAAGGTATCTGCAATATTCGCAAATGGATAATCTATCTCACCCCCCAATATCTTCTGTCCTGTTTGTCTTCCCAAATTGACATCTCCACCAGCCAATACTGTAATCTCGCTAGACCTATTAGTAGGCAACACCCCGTTCTCATCTAACCCTGGACGGATAGCAGAATACCAAACGCCAGCACCTATAAACACCACCCCCAGAGACAGAAATAGAATCCAGTTTACTCCTTTCACCAATCAATTCTATCATTTCATTTGCCCTGTTTGACAGAATAAAAAGAGAATAAAGTATACTCACCCAACAAATCCAATCGCTAGGTTATTTTATATTCTGGGAATTTCTCCGGGATATTCTTTGACATAAAGAACATGGTCTACACACTTGTCCGCATAGAGCTATTTTCAGTATGTGCTTCCCATTATCGCAGGGTCTTTTGGGGTAATTTTGTATATAATTTCCAATATTATTACCTCCACCCCCACCTTCTTCGCTTTCACCCAACATGCGAATTGCTACATTTATATCTGTCGTTGAACTGGCACCGACTAACGGTAATAGTAAAGCTCCATCTAATACCAAAAACAGGGACTAGAATACTAATATCAACATCAACAAAACACACTAATTATACCTACCCAGTACAGTTCCAAGCAGTCTAGGCAATAGTAAATCGGATCGTACCAGTATAGTTACCGGCCGCCTGAATAATAGGAATCGTTACTTGGATACTCGGTCGTACGGTCGTCTGTTCTGCTCCAAAACCACTACTTCGAGTTCCGACAGTCCTAACAATATCTAGCGACTGGGTTGTATCAGTCTCGGTCACATTAGTATAAATCCCGCCCCAGATAGTGTATGTATCTGACCCACCCACAATCCCATCTTTTCTTAATTTCACATTAGCTGTTGGAATTGTATTTTGACCTGAAGTTAGAGTTGACGTCATCACGGTAGTTAAGCTCCAACCGTTGCCCGCGTCGGTGATAGTGAATTCAGATGGGAAGGTTGTATCTTTAGTTTCACCCGGAAGGGCGCTAGCCAATGTAAGGGTAGTTGGTCCGGAGATTGCTAGCGTAGCAGCTGGATTATTCCAAGCAGCATAATAATAATCAAAAGCTGTACTAGCCCCACTCTCGTTGACAGTATTGTCACTTCCAACCTGAAATCCGTTAGTTTCTAGTGCCTTAATTTTATTAGCTGCGTTGGCTGTTGCATCAAATTGTTGAGTCGAATCACCAGTAATATAATTTGGTCGCATTACTGCTGCGCGAGCTGTGGCTCCATATTTCTTGATCCAAACCAATTCTGGCTGAAACCCAACAGTAGTAATCAACCGAGCATTAGATCCATTACCACGATAAACATCTATGTCAAACAGGTTAGCAGTTTCCTTAAAGGCGAACCACCACATTACACTAGCAGCCGAATTGGCAGTTGCGTTTGTTCCAATTTGAAAACCATCGGAGTTAAACTGCTGAATAATGTCAGCTGTGTTTGCAGTTGCTGCGAACGCCAGAGTGTTATCAGAGCCTATGGTGGCCGTTGACCATACACCAGCACTTGCACCACTACGTTTAATAGTCACCAAATCAGGGTCAATACCAGTAACCACAATATTACGACTATCAATCCCATTGCCATAGTATGCTCCAATTGCAAAATTAGCCGCCCCGGTACGCAAGTCTGGTTTAAACGCATTACCAAACGCCTCCCAATAATAAATGTCAGTAGTATTGAGTGGGTTTACAATGGTGCTTGTGCCAATACTAAACCCATTAGCACCTAATGAGGTGATCCCGCCAGTAAAATTGGCAGTTGCACTTGACATATGGGCAGTCGAATCTCCACCCATTATACTAGTTCGAAACACCGCTACTTGAGTATTATTGCCCTTAACGATAACCAAATCAGGGGCAAAACCTAACCCAGTCACGTTAAACGCCACACCATTATTTGCAGTATACATTCCACCTGCCATCGTAAAATTACCACTTCCGTTAGGTGGCGAAGTGCTGGCCCCACCAAACATCACCCAATAGTAAGTCGAGCCGCTCGTATTTACTGTATTGGTAGTAGTTTCATTACCAACCTCGAAACCATTAGGGATCAAAGCCGTCACACTATCAACAATATTAGCCAGCGCAGCGAACCCAATAGCACTTTCACCATAGCATTCTCGGATGTTGCCTACTGGGTTAACCGCTCCCGTGCCTTTCACGAAAACAAAATTTGGGGTAGCATCACCTGAACCAAAACCGGTAATATTCCGAGGATCTGACCCATCGCCACTATACATGCCAACATTAAACACATCCGTAGTGTTCTTAAACGCGATAAACCAATACGGCACATTAATTGCGTTAGTACCAGCTGACGTTCCCACTGTAAACCCAGTGCTTGTCAGCGCCTGCATACCCGTACCATCCGTAGTTTCCGCCGTCGCCGCCAGCCATTGATTGACGTTAGTACCCATCGACGAAGTCTTCCAAGCTGCAGTTGAGGTGGTATTTACCGCCTTTGTCATCACAAAATTTGGCTGGAAGCCGACCGTATTAATCACTCGAGCAGTTACTCCATTCCCAACATATGTGCCGATACACATCATCCCCCCAGGCAAACAACCGGATCCCTTAATAGCAATGTAGTAATAAATTACATTATTAGCATTGATTATCGAAGAAGCTCCCAGAGTAAACCCATTCGCATTTAGTGTTTGAATTTGGTCAGTCGCTACCGCTGCTGTCACGGTTCCAATTGTCTGCTCTCTTGTCATCCCCAGGGATTTCCACCTCATCGTTGTGGCAGTAGTAGAGCTTTTCAGGAATACCAAATCCGGTCTAAATCCAATGCCAGTAATCACTCGATTATCGGTTTGGTTTCCCACATAATAACCGGTCTGAATATCGTAAGTAGTTGTATAGGGAGTATAGGTGGCTTCTCCAAAACCTACCCAGTAGAAAGTTACACCTGAACCGTTGACTTTCGCACTAGTCCCAACCTGAAATCCATTATCCTGTAGTCTCTGGATCATATTAGCTGCCGAAGAAACATCAAGAAAGTCATAGGAATAATCACCAATACTCTCTTTTGCGTTATAAACTGCACTTTGGGTTGACCCAGATTTGGTGATGACAAAATTTGGAGTATAACCACTGCCGAAACCGGTAATATCTCTATTATCGTTAACATCTCCAGGATATGACCCAGTTACCATCCTGTTAGTAATCGCTTTAAAGGCCACATAATAATACTTATTCAGGCTTGTATTCACCTGTGCCCCATTACCTACCGTGAACCCAGTGGCATCCAACGACCTAATCGCTGTATTAGCTGTAATCATCGCCGTAGAATCAAAATGAGCCGTGTTATTAGTACCCATACCAGTGGTTTTGAAGACAGCCAAACTTGCCCCCGATCTTTTAATGATCAAGAA
Organism: uncultured Candidatus Saccharibacteria bacterium; assembly: GCA_964434605.1. Classification (GTDB taxonomy): domain Bacteria; phylum Patescibacteriota; class Kazan-3B-28; order Kazan-3B-28; family Kazan-3B-28; genus JAKLDB01. The sequence continues at coordinate 23,236 of CAYSVM010000005.1, read as the reverse complement.
ATCGGGCAAAAAGCCAACCGCAGTAATGCTTTGACTGGTTCCATTCCCGTCATAACTTCCCACACAAAAAGTTCCACTCGAAGTACAATTGGACCCCCCAAAAGCCTGCCAGGAAAAACCTACATTGGAAGTATTCACATCAATATCAGTTCCCACAGTAAAACCATCCGAATCCAGCGATTGGATGGCATTATTAGTAGTATCACCATCAGCATCAGCTAGCACTGATGAAACTTCGCCACTCATTGATGAGGTTTTGAAGTTTACCCCATCATCTCCATTAACAGTATCATCTTTAATCATTACAAAATCGGGTTGGAACCCCAGCCCAGTAATGGCGAGATTATCAACTCCATCACCCACGTAATATCCAGTTGTGAAGGTGAAATTAGCCGCCTTAACTCGTTCGGGTTGTAGTTTCCAACTAACACTACCAGGTTGCACAATGGGCCAACCGATAAACAACTGAGCTAAAACCATCATCAACCCCAATAGATAAAGCCCAGCTTTCATATGTGACTGATTTGAAAGTTGTTTCATAGCCGTTTCTATTTTTTCGGTACTCGCAGTTCTTGTCCTGGTATGAGTTTTGTATCTGGATTGATGTGGTTGAATTTAGCTACAGCCGTCCATTTTAGTCCAGTAAACTTTTCAATATCCGTTTTGGTATCGCCTCGATCCACTATAATAGTGACAAATTGATTTTTCGTGGATAATTTACGAATGGTTTTATCAAAAACATGGCGCAATGGCTTTGTTAAATAGACTAAGAAATTTGGGACATAAACATCTCTCTGCCCACCCTTTGTATCTGGTACAAAGATTTGGTTTACGTTGGTCAAGTCATAGGGCGGAACCATTTCATTTAGTTTTGCCAGCAACTTCCAATTAATATCATATTGATTAGCGATGCCTATTAGATTATCGCCTTTGTTGATTTTTTTGATTCCTACTGGCATATGAGCCAATCTTAATAAGGCACGCCACTTCCGTAATTGAACAAAAAACCAAACCAAGAATACTACCAGAATAACAATTGCCGTTTGAGTCCAGGGAATAAAGAAGGTTATTAGCCAAGTATGTATCGGTTGCGTTAAAGGCAGAGTGTTTGCAGATGTTGGATTTAAACCCTTGAACACATCCTCAATTGTAACGCTGGCCCAATACACACCAAAAATTGGTCGTTGTTTGCCTGGCCAGACTGCTTGCAGATTAATGGTTTTTTTGGGGAAGACTTGCCCAATCGAAATATTGTCTTTTTTATCAAACAGCCCCCAGATTCCATAAATCTTGGCTTGCATATTCAAGTCAGCCCTTACATTGCCAGCATTTTTAATAGTAAACCCAAATGTCAAAGTTTGTCCGCGACCGTACATCGCTTTTTTTTGTATCTGAAGTTTACGGACGATATCTCCTTTAATTGTTAAATAAATGCGTGCGCCCACCCTCGTGCTCACACTCACTTGTGAACCGCCAACGATCGCTTTTTTATCAGTTTCGGGTATTGTGCGATAAACTGCTAACCCACCAATATGATCACCAACCTCGGCATCGGGCGGTACAGTAATTTTAAAGGGTATAATTTCCTCCTTACCAGGTTGGAGCGTCACTCTGGTCTTGGATAATTCTACCCACTTACCAATATCCTTATTTTTCGATGGATCTCCGACCAATCCAAAACCACCGTCATCATTCATTCCGGCATCCACCGCCTCGATTGTCATAGTTGCAACAGTACTATCCAAATTAATAACCCTAGCCACATCTTCAATTACCGCGCCAGGTTCAATTTGTTCATAAATAAACCAGCCCTTATTTCGGTCTGGAAATTTTGGGTTTACTGCTGGCGCAATACTCATCCCGCCTGCCGATAAAGCTTGAGCCATTGATGGCATCAGACTAATAGTAATAATTAGGATAATGAGGTAGCTAATTGTTCTGAGATATTTTTTCATCACTACTGTCTATTTTACGATAGATTACTGTATCTGTGTCATAATAAACTTTCTTCCAACTTTTCTGATCAGACATCACTAACGCTAACTGACGATAAGGACGAATTATCATCCAGTCAACTCCATAAGTATTCTCGAGTAACTCGATTGAGCCCCGTTTGGCAGCAACAGCATGTAACTCTTCAAAAAACGGGAATCGATCTTTGGTCTGCCAAAATGGCATTCGTCCATCTACAAACACTTTTTGTTCTGGGAATTGCCAGACTAAAAACCCACCCCAATCGTATTCGTTAAACATAATCTTGCCGATTTTATCCGGATTGGCCTTAGCCCATCGCACAGCATCAATTGGATATTTCCCAGCCCGGAAGCCCTGATCTGGATTGGCTAATTTGCCAGCCACATCATCAATCCGTTGGCCTAAAATAATCCCAGCCATGATCACCGTCCCCAACAAAAACCATTTATTCTTACCTACCGCACTTAATACTAGATTAGTCTGCTGTTGTAAAATTTCAGCTAAAAACCCAACGCTAACAATCATAAAAAACGGCATGTTCCGCCAGTATAGCAACGACAAATATAAAAACAGCCCCAACATCATCCAGCGCGTTGGCTCAACTTTACGATAAGTGAAGATCAACAGAAAAGCAAAAAGAATCAGATATAAAGCGAAATTCAACGCAATTGCATTATCTAGTGTTACTGGTTGCCATTCGCTGATATGTTGAATTGCAAAAGGATTATTAAATAATTTATAGAAGTCATAGTATAACCCCCAACCATAAGGGTTTATGAAAGTAACAGCCCCAGACACCAGCCCGATGATAAATAAGTGTTTAAGTTGCTTGAGTTTGAGAGTCAGCTCTGTAATTCGTAAATTTTTATACCAAGTTGGTCGCCAGGTGATCAATAAATATTTCATACCCTCACACAGCCAGAATAAAGCTATGATGAGCAAACCAATCACAAAACCACCATGCAGGTTGGCCCACAACAAAAAAACAACCGGTAGCCACCATAAATGTCTGATTTGATTCCGACGATATCGGTATAAAGTCCAAATTAACCATGCAATCCCGAGGAGAGTAATCATTTGCATCCTTACTCCTAAAATTGGGAGTGCCGCTAACAAACCAATCAGACCGGCTAATATTTTATAAGACCACCCCACCTTTTCTACCGAAGCAGATAACAAAAAAATCAGTGCTATCAACACAGCAAATAAAATAATTACTGTTATGGCCCCAAGCTGATTATAGATAAATGCAACAATAGTATCGCTGAGCCACTCATGGTTCACCCATGGCCAGTTGGGCAAGGAATGAGCATATGGATCAGTTTTTGGTATAACAAAAGTTTTTAATAAATCAGTCCCAGCACGTAAATGCCAACCGAAATCCGGATCGAGAATTGGTCTTAACCCTAACCCAACTAGTAGTAATAACCCAAACCGATCCAGAATACTAGTAGAACCTGATAGTTGATACCACCACTGCTGGGTAACATTTGTTCGCAAAATATTGATTTGTCGGCAATTTTTTCTTTTGCATATCATAGTCTCATAGTACCAAAAGCCTCCCTGGCCATACAAAAACCCGCGATTTATATCATCACGGAGTTGCGTAAGCAAAACTTACTCTTAGGTGTCCAGGTGGTTGCTTAAGCAATCGTTAGGCGCAGGGTGGTCTTGTAATCGTTGGCTGTAGCATCCATTGGAATTGTATAGTTGAACTTAAGATTCCACAGATCATAAGTACCAGCGCCTTTATTATCATGACTATTATTTGAAGTGGCTAGAGTTTTATTATTGGCTGAGGAAATACCAGAAAAAGCTCCATTAATACCTTTATTAACACTAGCATTATTACTTGCTCCATTGTTCGCCACCTGCATTGACCCTGGGTACCAATACATATCTGAACCAATCGCCATTTGTACGTTACTATCAGTCAGTTTAGTAAAGTTGGTGTTAAAGTAACCAGTTACTGTCCATCCATTGCGACTGCCAGTAGCATCGGTAATTGTGATAGCGGTAGATGCTCCAGTATTGGCCGTAGTAGTTTCGCCCAGTTTTCCTGAGTTAAAAGCAAGCTGGGTATTAGCTGATATGGCAAGAGATCCAGCTGTTACATTTTGAGCAACATTGGTGTCGGCATCAGTAGAGGCATTAGTCAGCTGGATGGTCCCAATCACCATTGTTCCAGCAAAAAACAAAACAGTACCTAGCACTAGTGTCTGCCGATTGATTTCTGCCTGTCTCCGCAATAGTTCGCTAATCTTATTTTTCATTTTTGATTTTTGTTTGATTTTTGCTTTTAAGACTTAGTCAATTACCTAATTGTAACACACTTCGTACTATATGTCAATACCTACATACAACAGTCTAAAGCTTAGTTAACAGAGGTATCCCTATTAAATTCAGGGTGATTCTCATGATTTCCCGATACGTCATCACCAAGTTGACGCGAAAATTTTTCACGGACTTATTATTAGCTTGGGTTACTGGGCAAGTTTCATAGAATTTGGCAAAAGATGATGCCAGCCTATAGGCATAGTCACACAAGAGAGAAGGGTCGCATTCAACCGCGGCTCGCTCTACCCACTCGCTTAACTCTGCCAGACTTCTGATCAAAACTTTTTCGTGGTCATTTAATGACAAAACTGTGCTAGTGCCTTTTTTGCCGACTTTTTCTAAAATATTATTCGCCCGAGCATAGGCATATTGCAGATATATGCCCGTGTTGCCAATCATTGCCAAGGCTTCATCAAAATCGAACATAATTTCTCGTTCCGGGCGAGACTTTAACATATAGTATCGGATCGAGCCTTCAGCAATTTTTTCTGCTAGCTCGCGGGTGCTTTTGTGTGTCTTCATTTGTTGATCAACGGTTGCTTCAAACAATTCATCTACTGTTATTCCCACTCCAGTACGTCCCGACATCGATTTGGGGTTATTTTCTACTCTCAGTTTTTTCAAGGCCCGATCCGACAACTTTACCACGCCATAACTCACATGATGATAATTAGCTGCTTCATATCGATAATCTAATTTTTCCATTACATGTTTAATCACGGCTTGAGGATAGCTCTGACGTTCATCGATCACACTATAATGTTGGTCAATCGGTAATAAACGATTTTCATAGCCCGGCATTTTTTCACCCTTGCCGAACTTCCATAACGCATAAGCCAGATCTTTAGCAGTGTAGGTAAGTAATCCGTTACTTTTAACTAATATCTTATCGTCTCGATTTGATTCACCAAACTCTACTAACCACGCTCCAGCATATTCACCGGTATCTGGTTTGACGATTAGTCGTTTGGTTTTAAGTTCTTCAAACAATTTATCCCACAAATGGTTGTTGACAATATCACACTCATATACCAAGAGATCATAATTAATCCCAAACCGCAAAAAAGTTTTTTGTTGAGCAGCCACGATTCTTTTCACAATTTGCTTTGCCGTTTCATTTTTGCCTTGTTCCATTTCATGCAAAATCTCTTCTCGTCGCTTTAACAACTTTGGGTTGGCTTCATATTTTTTATTTATATCCGCATATATCTTCCACATCCACCTATCTATCTCTTGATCCTCGGGTGCATCTCCGAAAGTCTCAAATGCCACCACACTGTCTGCCACCTGCACACCTAAATCATCTATGTAGTTTTGCACTTCTACCCTATGTCCAACACCCCGCAGAATCCGTGCCAACGCATCTCCCAAACAAGCATTTCTCAAGTGTCCAATATGTGCTGCCTTATTTGGATTCACCGAAGTATGTTCCACACTGATATTCATCGGGTTATTTACCAAAAGATTTGGTGTAGTCATGATCGCTTTGGCTAGTTTCGGATAATCTAGTTTAAAGTTCACATAACCAGGCTTAGTTATGGTAACTTCTTCTACATATTCAATTTCTCCCAATTCATCCTTTATCTTCTCTGCCACCTCAAGAGGATTTGCACCAACAACTTTTGCCAGAGACAATGCTACGGCACAAGAATAATCTCCAAACTCTTTGTTGGGAGGAGTGACAATATCTATTTTTACATCAATAGTTGGCCATATCTTCTTTATGGCACGAATTACTGTTTGTTCGATATCGTAAGCCAGTTTCATCGAAGCTCTTTGATAATATCCACTAATTTCACTAATCTAGCTTCAGATTCATTACGCATCTTAATCTCTGCAGAATTCTCTGCCAACGTTTTATTGCTAATGGTAATCCGGTAGGGGATGCCAATAAGATCTGCATCGGAGAATTTTTCACCAGCGCTAACTTCTTCTCGGTCGTCATAGAAAACTTCTATCCCTGCCTTCTGCAGGTCTTCGTAAACTTTCGTAGCAGTAGCAGTAATTGCCGGATCGTTCCCAATACTCACCAGATGTACCTTAAATGGCGCTACTGAAAGTGGCCAAATAATTCCTTTGTCATCATGACTAGCCTCCACAATAGCTGCTACTAATCTATCCACCCCTATTCCATAGCTTCCCATAATTACAGGGTGTTGTTCATTATTCTCATCTATGTACATCAGTTTCTGTGGGATAGAATACTTCGTTCCTAGCTTGAAGATATTTCCCACCTCAATACCACGCAAAAGCTCCACCTTTTTCCCAGCTCCAAAAAACACCTCTATCTTTCTGCGGGAATCAACCGATTTTAAATCATCTTCTCTAGCAATTCCAAGCTTCTCTGCATTTACCGCTCTTTCGCCATCTGAAATTATCTTATCCTCTCCACTCTCTGCAATCATCATAAATTCATGGGCTCCGCTTCCGCCCATTGCTCCCGTATCGGATTCAATAATCAAAGTTTTTACCCCAACTCGTTCAAAAATCTTCTTATACGCTACGATAAACTTCTCATAAGCCAAATCCAATCCCGCTTGGTCCCGGTCGAATGAATAAGCATCCTGCATTGTAAACTCACGTAACCGCAAAAGTCCGCCACGTGGTCTCGCTTCATCTCGCACCTTGGTTTGGATCTGGCCAACCAACTTCGGTAAATCCTTGTATGAACAAACCACTTTCTTAGCTGCATCCGTAACGACCTCTTCATGGGTCATTGCCAAAACAAAATCTTCCTCCGACCTGTTCTTTATCTTCCACAACTCTGGTCCGATTTCAAAGAATCTATTCGTTTCTTTCCATGGTCTAGCAGGATGCACGACCGGCATAACCATATCTTCCACTCCAATCTTGTTCAACTCCTCGACAATAATCCCATAGATCTTACGGAATACCCTAAATCCCATTGGGAGATAGGTATAGATTCCAGCACCCAAAGGGGTGACAAATCCACCCCTAAGCAAATACTGGTGGCTAATTAACTCTGCCTCTTTTGGAGTTTCTCTGCTTGTTTTTAGAAAAGACTTAGAATACCGCATAGCTCTATTTTATCTGGTCGGGGTGACACGATTCGAACGTGCGACCTCCGCGTCCCAAACGCGGCGCGCTACCAGCTGCGCCACACCCCGAGAAATCAGCTCCACGACGGGTTTATTATACCCGAAACGTCTATACACGTATAATAGGCTTATGGAATTCCCAGAAATATCTAAAATGGAGCAAGAAGAAAGAAACTATTGGTGGCATATCGGCCGCAGGGAGGTTCTGCAAAAAGTGCTAAAAAAATATATTCCCCAAAGCCAAAATTTAGATATATTAGATGTTGGCTGTGGTACTGGTATAAATTATCTTTGGCTCAAACAATGGGGGAAAGTGACTGGTGTAGATGTAAGCACCGATGCATTAGAATACTGCCAATTCAAACATGTTTACGACGAATTGATTCAAACTAACGACACTAGTGTTTTGTTTGATTCGCGATTCAATCTCATAACTGCATTCGATGTATTAGAACACATAGAAGACGACACTAGTGCGCTGGCTAGTTGGCACCAAGCTCTAAAAACAAATGGATTTGTTTTTCTGACTGTTCCTGCCTACCAATGGCTCTTTTCTGCTCACGACAAAGCACTACATCATTATCGAAGATATTCCACTAAAGAGTTAAAAGAAAAACTGGAAACTTCTGGTTTTGCAGTACAATTTATCTCTCCATTCTTCTGGTTCACTTTTCCAATGGTTATGCTGGTAAGATTAATCACAAAAAAATCTAAACCAAAAACATCCTATGTTAAAACTCATGGAATACTAGGAAAATTCCTAATTAATTTAAGTAAGCTTGAAGCCACTTTCCTATTTCACGGAGATCCTCTGCCATGGGGGAGTAGTCTACTGGCTATTGCAATTAAGAAATGAACAAACTTACTGAGGTTATCAAAACTACTAAACAATTCTCTAAATTTGCCATTGTTGGCCTAGGCAATACTTTAATTGATATTGGCCTTCTGAACCTTCTACTGTTCTGGCACTGGGATGTCATGATAGCTAACTCCTTAGCTTTTATAGCAGCAGCTATCAACGGTTTCCTATGGAATAAGTATTGGACTTTTGGAGATACAGTTGGTGATTGGCGCAAACAACTACCCTTTTATCTCCTAATTGTTACAGTCGGTTTGGGGATTTCGAATGCCTTCATCTATTTCCTTAGTGTAATTTTTGGCTGGGATGTAAATGTAGTAAAAATCCTCTCCATTGGAGCAGTGTTCCTATGGAACTTCCTTGCCCCCAAATTTCTCATCTTTCGGAAATAGAGCTGGTACAATATATAAGATGGATACTCAAACACTTCTTGCTCCACCAGCTATCAAGCCAACTACCGTTGTCGGTGAGGTGTATTTGTCGGTAATCATTCCTGCCTACAACGAAGAGCGTCGTATTGGCAAAACCCTCGCCCAAATACGCAAATATCTAGATGCCCAGTCCTACACCTACGAGGTAATCGTCTCGGATGATGGAAGTAAGGACACTACCGTCCCAGTAATCAAAATCATCCAAGAAGGCTGGCCCCAACTAAAACTCATCACTGCTACCCAAAACCAAGGCAAGGGTGCAGCCGTAAAGCGAGCAATGCTCTCGGCAAATGGGAAATATATGCTATTTACCGACGCAGATAACGCTACTCCACTAGATGAAGTTGAAAAACTTTGGCCATATGTGGATACCTTCCCAATTGTATTTGGTTCTCGCCACATTAGAGGTGCTCACATCCACATTCATCAAGCTCAACACCGCAAACTGCTTTCTCGTGCTTCTAACTTACTTATTCGGATGGTAGCGGTACCGGGGGTATGGGATACCCAGTGTGGTTTCAAACTTTTTGAACGCAATGCAGGCAAAAACATTTTTGCCAATGTACGCTTAGAAAGATTTGGTTTCGATATCGAAGCCTTTATAATTGCTAGACAGCTTGGGTATCCATTCAAAGAAGTAGGGATTGAATGGTATAACGATCCAGATAGCCGTGTTCGTGCAGGTAAAGAAGCTATTCGTACCCTAAAAGACCTTTTCCATATCAAAATAAATATGATGCGTGGAAAATATCTGCAGGTTGGCTACATCCAAGATTTTACTTTGCCTCGTCGGCCAGGAATTCTTTAATTAATTTTTTCGCCTCTTCTAGACTATCTACCCAATGAATTGCTGGGTCTTTTCTAAACCAAGTCATCTGCCTTTTGGCATATTGCCGATCAGCACGAACCATCTTCTCCAGAAGTTCTGTCTTATTAATTTTCTCTTCTAACCAATCTTTTACTAGGCAGTAATAAAATGCAGTAAGGGGATTGCTGTCAAAATAAAATTTCTTCTGGATCAACCTCTTAGTTTCTTTAGTCAGTGCATTAAAATCCATTTGCTGAATCCGTTTAGCAATTCGTTTCTCCTGCTCTGCTGTAGATAATTTAATTCCAATCTTCAGCGTATCAAAAGGAGTTTTGTGTTTGGTTGGATGAACATTTGGTTGTGAATAAATTTCTAAAGCTCTAATTACTCGTCTAGGATTTTTAAAATCAATCTGAATATCTGGCTCAAGCTTTTTCAGCTGAGAAACTAACTTTTCTAGTGGTTGTTTCTCTAACTTTTCTCTAAGCTTCCAATTTGGTTTAGCAGTAGGGAAGACATAGCCATCTGTGACCGCCTGAACATATAACCCAGTACCTCCAGCAATGATGGGAAGTTTTTTACCTCCAAACTTTTTTATCAGTTCATATGCTAACTTTTGGTAAGTTGCCACATCAAAACTTTCGGTAGGACTAACCACATCCAAAAGATAGTGGGGGATACCACTCATCTCTGCTTTGGTAATTTTAGTAGTAGCGATATCCAATCCTTTGTACACTTGTCTGGAATCTGCAGATATTACAAAACCGCCAAAACACTTTGCCAAACTAACCGCCCACGCAGATTTACCTGAGGCAGTCGGCCCCACTACAGCAATAACCTTCAATCTATTCATTACTTTGTTTTCTTACCCAGTTTCGAGATTAGCTGGATAGATTTACGGTTATCTGTTGTTGACGCCTGCCGTTTCCGCAATTTTAAATCCCGTCCCGCCGAATGCCGATCCAACAATTCAACCCTATCTTTTTGCGTTAATCTCATCTCGAATTAGTTTGATAAACTTCTTCACATCCATTGTACCGAGATCGTCTTTTGCGCGACTGCGAACTGCTACCGTACCAGCTTCTTTTTCCTTATCTCCAACTACCAGCATATATGGAATCTTCTGCATTTCTGCTTCACGAATTTTCTTACCTACCGATTCATTGCTCTCATCCAGTTCTGCTCTAAGTCCTGCTTCTCTTAGTTCCTGATACACCTTACCCGCATATTCCAAATGTTTTTCGCTAATAGGTAGAACTTTCACCTGCACCGGAGCCAGCCATATTGGAAATGCTCCTGCGTAATGCTCGATGAGTACCCCAAAGAATCTTTCAATCGAACCAAGCAATGCTCTGTGAACCATAAATGGCCTACGCTCTTTCCCAGTAGCGTCCACAAAAGTCATATCGAATCTTTCGGGCAAAGTGAAATCAAATTGGATTGTGGTCATCTGCCACTCTCTTCCCAAAGCGTCTTTTATTTTCAAATCAATCTTCGGTCCGTAGAACGCGCCACCCCCTTCGTCCATCTCATATTCCAACCCCTCCTTATCTATAGCCTTTTGCAGAGATTCAATCGCAATATCCCAATCAGCAGACTCACCGACACTTTTCTCGGGCTTGGTAGCAAGATATGCCTTAATATCCTTAAATCCAAATGCTTCCCACATCTTTAAAGAAAACCGCAATGTTCCCAGAACCTCGTCTTCAATCTGCTCTGGAGTACAGAAAATATGTGCGTCATCTTGAGTGAATCCACGAACCCGAAGTAAACCATACAAAACACCGGAACGTTCGTAGCGATAAACTGTTCCCAGCTCCGCCCACCTCAAAGGCAAATCTCGATATGAACGAGTGCGAGTCTTATACATCAAGATATGGAAAGGACAATTCATCGGTTTGATGTAATAGTCGTCCTTATCTATCTCCATTGGGGAATACATATTCTCGTTGTAGTATCCAAGATGTCCCGAAGTTTCCCACAACCACTCTCTGCCTATATGCGGAGTAAACAGAATTTCATAACCATTACGGATATGCTCTTCTCTCCAGTAATCCTCGATTGCTTTTCTAGCCCTACTTCCCTTAGGATGCCAACATACCAAACCGGAACCTGCTTCTTCGTGTAGTGAAAACAAATCTAATTCTTGACCAAGTTTACGGTGATCTCTTTTCTTTGCTTCTTCCAGTATAGAAAGATATTCGTCCAACTCTTTTTCGGTTGCAAATGCAATGCCATATATGCGGGTAAGTTGTTTGTTCTTCTCATCTCCTCGCCAATACGCACCAGCCAACTTTGTGATCTTGAATGCACCAATTTCGGAAGTATTATCCACATGAGGTCCTGCACATAAATCGGTAAAAGTGACTTTGTCGCCCAGCATAGAGGAATAGAAAGAAACAACCCTTTCGCCCCGAACCTTCAAATCTTTCAACAATTCTATTTTATAGAGCTGCCTTTCTTCCTTAGCCCGTTCGATTGCCTTATCAATCGACATTTCCGAACATTTAAAAGTCCGTCCTTCCTTTATTATCCCTTTTGCCTCAACCTCTATCTTCTCCAATTCTTCTTCTAATAAGGGGGCAGAGAAGTCTAAATCGTAGTAAAACCCATCCTCAACAGCTGGCCCAATGGCTAACTTAGTCTTGGGATACAGCTTCAAAACCGCCTCCGCCAAGATATGACTGGCAGAATGGCGGATTTTTGAGATATCCGACTGCTTATCTGCTTTTGTACTTCTTATCTTTTTTACCATACGCAACCAGTTTAACAGATTTGGAGGATTTGGGGTTTAGCCAGAAGAACCAACCAATCAGGATTAATCCCAGTAACGACAAAATTCGGCCCCACCAAATTGGGGGCGTAGTAACTATATTCATTTCCAAAGTGTTACTACCAGCCGGTAAATTTAAGAATTGTCCCGCCTCCTCCAGTTTAATAATGGGGCGAACTATTTCTTTATTTAACCTTATCTGCCAAGTAGGAAATTCAAATTGATTTATCCTTGCTACTTGAGCCGTATCGCTAGCAATAATAAACTTTTTATTCAAATATTGGTCAACAACAACTTTAATCAAACTGTCCTCATTAGTAGTTTCAATAAAATCTGGATAACTCAAAGATATTTTCATGGTTTCTTTATCAGTTTTTGTATATTTTTCCAAAATATCTCCAAATAAATCATTTAACTTTTGTTCGCTCAATTTACGCGGAATATATTCAGACGAAAATACGCCACGATCAGGTGAAATTGTTGTGTTAAAGCCATCCTTTTTATTAATCTCTCTTACTAATGCATCAAAATAACCATTCATTGTTAATTCTGAATCCTTGATATTCGGTAAGGCAGAATATTGTTTAACTGAAGTAAAGGGCCATGCTAATACAGAAGCAATTAATATCAATAAAATACCAACTCGCATTTTGTCCGAGTTTCGGGTAAATAATGCTTCGAGAAGAAACGCTAATACCACAGAAAGTATTAATCCGATTGGCCCCAGCATTCGAGAAGGGAACTGAAAAAGGCTAATCCCCGGTATCCAATCCCAAAGGAACATCGAGAATGGCATTACTAGAAAAATTAGAATTCCAGATATAGTTAGCCAGAATAAAAGCCGCCTTCTAATAACATCCTGGGAAATCTCGGAGAAACTAATCCAGCCAACGATAAAAATTATTGCTGGTATTATTCCTAAAGTTACCCATCCATACTCTTGATTCAATCCAAAATTTATCAAATTCATTGGGTTATCGAAGTTAGTGCCATAGTAAAATTTACCCGCAGTCAAAACTGAGGTGTTTATAGCTGATTTATAGACAAAAGCAGGTAGCCAATAAAAACTAGTAACCATGAAAGCAAAAACAAAAGAAAACCCGCTATATATCAGCAGAGATTTTTTCGCTTGCTCACCCCAATACAAATAAGCCAGATAAACTCCGTACACTCCTAAGGTAACAACGGTAGTCAAGTTGTGGGTAAGAATTATCGCAGCGATTGTAAAAGTTAAACCGAAAAAATATTTTTTTTGTTCCGGATTTTTCCAAAGTTTGGTTATCAGCCATAATCCAAGAGGAACCAGATTCAATGCCATAAACTCCGGGAAAGCTCCTCGAACATAAATAAGGCTTAGATAATAAGGTGTAACAATCCAGAAACCTGTCGCTACCATAGCAGAGACTCTATTAGTCCACTCCCTTATCCATAAATACATAAATACGCTTCCCGTTAGCAAGCTAATTATCAATACAGTTTTTACTGCCACTATTGTTCCAAGTCCCACTATTTGCCCCAATGTTGTTAACCAGTAAAACAGTGGGGGGTAGAAATAAAAAATTGGCAAACCAAACCCATACCACATTTGGGGAAGCCATTGGGGGTAGAGAACACCAGCTTTAAATACCTGAAAAACAGCTTTTGACCAAAGAAAGGTGTTTATATCATGGAGACTGGGTATTATCCGATTGATCAAATTATGTCCTGCAACAACCAAGGGAATACCAATAACCATAATAAAATAAAGCCTTCCATAAGATCTAGTAGTCCATTTCTTATCTTTCTCCGAATTTTGATGTCGAAATCTCTCCATTCCCACCTAATCTTATCATAAGGAAATTGACAAATAACCAACTCACTATCTGGTGAAGTCCTCTAAGTATTGACATATTCGTCTAAGTATGCTACAATGTAGCAATTAGGTTGAATTATCAGTAAGGGAAAGTAAGAAATAAATTAAAATAAGTAAATTGAAATTTCATTTATTTCGGATATCAAGAGAAATGTTTAGTGAATACCGTTCGTAAATAGCTTGAATTATGGGTTGTAAAAAATACAATAATTAACAGAAAGAAAATTAATTAAAAAAATTTTATTATTATTTCGAAATAAAAAATTGAAATAAAATTGTTGACATCATGTGCACAAATAGTAAAAATAAAAACAGTAGGGGAAAAGTAATAATGAAACAGGGGGATTTGTTATTAACTAAAATTCGCAGTCACATTGCCAGACGTGCTTTAACGGGTGCCGTTTTGTTATTTACAACTATGATGGTTTTAAATGCTAGTAACTTAAAAAACCTTGTTAGTGCGCAAACTACAAATAATCTTGCTACCAACCTAGCAATCATTGCTGGTTCGCTGGAAATTTTAAACGTTCCCAACTTGCCCTTCTCCCCAGCTGATGCTGGTATGGCCTCAACTGAAACAGGAAAACACAACAATGTTGTCATACGAGACCATAGTGCCGGTGCTGCTGCTTGGACCTTATATGTCAATGGTTCAAATATGGTTGGTAGCGGTAGCCAGTTTATTAATGCACAAAATATTCTAATTTATCCGAGCACAGCTACCCTTTTAAATATAAATGCTTTTAATACCGATCGCGTAGGAAGGCCTGCTGATGGCGCTAATATGGGAGTCAGCACAAGATTGTTTAATTCCACTTCTCCTAGGCCAGGCACATTTGGTTACGCTAATCTTGAATTCAACGTTACTGTTCCGGGTACTCTAAGTGCTGATCAATATACAGGCACTATAACTCTAACCTTGGTTGATGACGCACCATAAACTTAGTCTCTGACCCTTGTCTAATCAAAATTCACAGAGCGATCAGATATTCTGACCGCTCTGTTTGTAATATGATAGTTATAGAATGCGATTTTATAAACTTACTTTTTCAGACTGGTTATCTGCTCTAGTTTGGTTAGTAATGGCTATATTAATGGTAGGGAGCAGATGGATTGTTAAGTCACAGTATCTTTTGCATCAAGATTCAGTTCAATTTGCATTAGCTCTGAATCATTGGGATATCATACAGCACCAACCACATCCTCCGGGTTATATTTTTTATATTGGATTGGGTAAGTTGGCCAGTTTAATAACAGCTGACCAAAATTTGGCATTAATAATAATCAACATTGCAGCCTCTATTTTTGGTTTGTGGGGGATTGGATGGTTGGCATATCAATGGTGGGGAAGAAGTGGGAGTATAATTGCTGGATTAATTTACATTACCAATGCATCTGTCTGGTTCCATGGTTCAGTAGCAGAAGTATATATAGTAGAAGCCTCAGTAGCAATTTGGGTAATAGCTTTTGCATACAAATATTGGAAAAAAGGTCGAATGTTGGATTTAATTTGGCTAGGGTTATTAATGGGGGTTTTAGGCGGTATACGACAGAGTGGTGAAATGACTCTATTACCTCTTGTTGGCTATGTGGTGTGGTCTAAAAATAAGTTTCAATGGCGAACTTGGCGATTATTCATTGGTACACTGCTTATTAGTAATATGGCATGGATAATTCCGCTTTTATACTTTAGCGGAGGTATTGCAAACTACTGGATTGCTTTATCAAACCTGTTATCGCATACGGTAATAGACTATTATCGCGTCAATCAATTCAGTGGCATAGTCAAAAACCTATCCTTACTGATTGAAACCATAAAACAGTCATCGCCTATTGGCATGGCAATATTGGGGCTTGGAGTTCTGCCTTATTTCGCCATGGAATCAAGAGATGCTTTTAGAATTAAACGGCACAATTTAGTATTTTGGTTCTGGGCTTTATTCCCAATGTTAGCGATGCTGATACTGGTAGGGATTACCAACCCTGGCTATGCATTAGTTGTTATTTTGGTTTTATGTCTGTTTCTGTCGGGGGCGATTATTAGTATTAACGCCGTTATTGGAAGATGGCAACCCCAACTAAAAGTTCTATTTACGGGGATAGCAATAATCATTTTAATCGGAGCCCAAACTTGGTCATTCTTTAAATCGCCTATTAGTCAGCTGACTTTTGGTAGTGCTTCAGTCAATACAATTTCCGACATCGATAAGCAGATTGCGTCTTTGCAGGAAGTAATTGGAAAGAAACCTTTCACAGAAGAGAATACAATTATATGTGTTGACGGAGCAACCACTTTCCCCAGTCTTCGCCACTTTCAATATTATCTACCAACCTTAAGTGTTTACGGTGTTTATCGAGCTCCGTGGAACCAAGTAAAGAATCCCAACGATCTATTTATTTATGCTCATGGCAAGGACAAGCTTATCAGTGCCCACCAAATCAAGGTGGGTCCAAATATCACAAAAATCTTATTAATGAATAACGATTTATTTCCCGAAATGAATAAATACATTAAATCAGAACAATTTTCTCCAAAAGAATTATGGTTGTTATATTTTGATATTACGGATTTGGCAACTAAAACGGCTCTAATCGATTCTGGACTATTTCACTTCACAGAAGCTCAATGAAAAAACGAATAACTAGATTATCTAAACATCACTTTTATTTCAACTGGTTGTCTGTCGGCTTGCTTGTTTTGCTCATCGCATTAGCATTCCGAATGCCGAGTGATCCAGATATGGGATGGCACTTACGGAATGGGATGGATTTGCTAAAGAATCTACGCTTTCCAATCGGTGACCCCTATTCTTGGACAATGCCTACTTTCAATTGGGTTGCTCACGAATGGCTAACTGACATATTTATGGCGGGGATTAATAATGTTGTTGGCCTGTGGGGGTTGACGATTGTTTTTGCAATTCTTATTGCCGGAATTTTTTATTTTGCTGCAGGTATTAAAAAAACAGATTTACCAACACGTATTTTGGTAGCGATTATCTCTCTATCAGTATCTTGGAATATTATTGGGGTTCGACCACAAATGATAACCCTGTTCGGTCTTGCTATTGTTTTATATTTATTATTTAAATTTCGGGATAACTCCAAAACTAAATTAATTTATTGGTTACCTGTAGTTTTCTTAACATGGGCAAACCTTCACGGTGGATTTGCTGTAGGCTTCTTCGCGATTGGGACATTTGTTCTAGGGGAGTGGATTCGCCGTATTTTGTTAGGAAAGGCACCAAGAAGGTGCCCGGAAGGACTTCTCTCTGCGCCAATGTTTTGGAAGTTATTTGGTTTGAGTATAGCTAGCATTTTAGCAAGTCTTGTAAATCCTAGTGGGTGGGGAGTTTACCGCGAGTTATACCAAACCCTATCCAACAGTTATGTGCTAGACAGTATCTCCGAGTGGACAAACGTTTCGTTATTTAGCACATCGAGCAATAATTTACTTCTCCTAACTATTCTATTGCTTGGTCTGTTGACGGTTAATAAATGGAAAACTGACTTAACCAAATTGGTCGTCACGATTTGTTTCTTTATACTCGCAATGAGCTCATGGCGACATGTCCCACTTTTTGCCATTGCCACAATTCCTTTATTAAGCGAACAGATTGAACCTTGGATAAGCCACTCTCTAAGAGACCTTGAAAAAGTATTAGTCACCCATATTGCCATATGGGTAATATCGGGAGCGGTGATAGTGACTTTTTTGCAAACAGCAGTTCCTACTATTGCAGACGAACAAATCTATGCTAGTAGATTTCATTTACCATATGGTGCAATCGAGCACTTACGCCAATCTGCACCTCCAAAACGCTTATTGAATGAATATAACTGGGGAGGGTATCTTGTTTGGAAATATCCCGAAGCAAAAGTATTTATTGATGGTCGAATGGCTATTTGGCAGAAGGGCGGAATTAATATTTTTCGAGAATTCCAAACTATTTACGGAATTCAACCCACTGAGATTCGTCAGAAACTCGATCAGTGGCAAATCGACACTG
Organism: uncultured Candidatus Saccharibacteria bacterium; assembly: GCA_964434605.1. Classification (GTDB taxonomy): domain Bacteria; phylum Patescibacteriota; class Kazan-3B-28; order Kazan-3B-28; family Kazan-3B-28; genus JAKLDB01. Next base: position 5,133 of record CAYSVM010000005.1, on the reverse strand, counting down.
TATTGGCATATCCTAATCAAAAAATTATTCAAGTTTTACGGGAAGATGGATGGAAGCTCGTTTATTACGACAACCAGTCACAACTTTGGAAGAAACAAACTCCAGATTAACAGGTTGCAAATATTCATTAAATAACCGAGAATAAAACTATTCGCCAACATATTATGTGGGATAGAAAGGATTTTTTACTGACTCGTTTATGGCCAATCGTATTGATTGCGGCCATATCTTTTGCACTCCAGGTCAACACTGCTAATGCGGCATCGATAGGTGGTATTTCAATTCGTACCATTGAAAGAAATGATGATCTCCGTGCGGGAAAAGGATTAAATTATATTTTGACCGAAGGTCAAGAAATTAGAGATTCGGTTGAATTAATCAATAGTAAATCCGAAACAGTCACAGTATTCTTATTCGCTTCGGGCTACCACATTGAGGATGGCAAAATTAAGAAAGTAGAACCGACTGTCAAAACCGCCAGTATCCCTGGCTATTGGGTTACTTTTGATCAATCAGAAGTGGTAATTCGGGGCAATTCTGCCAAAACAATTGGTTTTACCTTGAAAGTTCCCGAAGATGCTGATGTGGGCGAGCACTCTGCTTTAGTAATAACTACGGAAAAAGTAGCTTCGAGTCAAATCAAGGGAAATCTGGGGATGAGGATGGTGACTCAAGTGGCAGTTAGATTAACGGTTCGGATACCAGGAGATGTTATCCGAGATTTGATTATTGAAAAAATTGGTCATACTATTGCAACACATCCCAAAAGAACATTGAACTTCAAATTTAATCTGATCAACAAAAGCAACATTACTCTTAACCCGACAGTCGATACAGTCATGCACGGTTTTTTTGGAAAAGTTGGTGAACAATTTGGTGATTCAACCGACATGATTGGTCGCAATCAAACAGTCAATCCTAATCTGGGATGGAAAAAACGCGCTCCATACTTTGGAAGATTTGTAGCTAAATTTACTTTTCATGTTGGTGAATATGAACAAATTAATAAAGACCTAACTACCACTCAATTACCGGATAAAACATTTACCGCACGGTATGTGTTTTGGATTATTCCTTGGGTGGAAATTATCTACCTATTAATTACGATACTCATCCTGTACCTCTTAAGATCTGCTTGGCTGTACGTTCTTATTACCAAACGATTACAAGTTAAGACAAAGATTCATAGAGTACAAAAAGGCGACACACTAATAAATGTTGCAACTGAGTTTGGAGTTGATCCCACTGTGATTACTAAGTTCAACTTACTTCGTTGGCCATATGAACTACATGTAGGTGAAGACTTATTAATCCCTTATGGTCGTCTTAGTCAGCAAGAATGGAAAGCTGAATATGCCAATCTGATGAGTCGAAGAGAGTTCCTGAATGGAATATTTAGTCATTGGTTTAGCAAGAGTAACGTACATCTCATTACTCAGCGCATCAAAGGATACATCGGTAGAAACAAATTATTGGGAAATACAGAATTAGTACTAATAGAAAAGGGTGACACGATAGGGGATGTAGCAAAGTTCGCTAAGACCAGTATAGAAACCATTATCAAGCTTAATTATTTGAAGCCTCCATATCGCTTACAAGCAGGTCAAGAATTATTAATACCCAAAAAGAATAAACCTCCAAGGAGACGTAAATAGTTATGAATAAACTTCGTTTTAGCCTTATTGCATTATTAGCATTATCTTCCGGGCTAGCTTGGTCTTTGCCTATTCAAGCCGAGGGGGGGCTGGGACTTACACCCAAGCCAACTGCTAACGAACCAGACCGAAGTTGGTTTGTTTACACTTTGCATCCAGGTACATCACAAACCGACACCATGCTAATTACTAATAATTCTGAGAAATCTATTAATGTTGCGGTAGAAGCACTAGATGCTATCAATACTTCCGAAGGCGGATTTGCTCTGATTGACTCGCCCAGCCAAAATCAAGATTTAGGTTTATGGGTCACGACAGAAGTTAATTCTATCAAAATCCCTGCTGGTAAATCAGTAGAAGTTGACTTCACATTAAAAATACCCGAAAACGCTACTCCTGGTCAGCACAGTGGTGCGATTGTAATTTATGAAAAAGCAGAAAACTTACCCAGTGGAGTGGGTCTAAAAATTCGTATTGGCGCGCGAATTTACGTCACAGTGCCAGGAAAGGTCGTTCGCAAACTAATTTTTGAAAAAGTTAGTCATCAAATAAAAGATGGGAAATTGCTTTTTCATATTCAAGCTCGAAATGAGAGTAATGTAAACATTGAACCCGCTCTTGATATTAATCTCCGCAGTATCTTCGGTTCTTACCATCAAGAAGAAACCAACAACGGAAATTTTTTACCCAACAGCACAATTGTTTTAAATAAAACTTGGAAAAAGCACACGCCTCTAATCGGATACTATCGAGCTTATCTAACTCTACACACCTGGTCAGTTGATGAAATTTTAGCAGATGGTAGTAAAAAGACTCTGCCAAATATGACTTTTAAATATAGCTTTGGTTTTTGGGTGGGCAGAATCTATATCTTTATGTTGGCACTATTTCTTATTTTGGGTTGGTGCGGATGGCGATTAAAAGTTTATTTAAAAGATCGCAAAAAGTTCCAGACCAAAACCGAAACCTACACTGTCAGCAAGGGGGAATCTATTATTCATGTTTCGGAAAGAAGTGGTACATTACCACAGTTGATTGTCAAATTTAATCAACTAGTTTGGCCCTATGCTCTAAATATGGGCGATAAATTAACTATCCCAATTCGCCCACTAACACCTGAAGAGCTATACCGCAAACAGCAAACCGAAACAATGCCATCCTTAGCTCAATATCTACTATCGCTCAAGTCTTCCTTATATCATCCGCGTATTACTATTGCTAAACAGCCACAGCCATCTGCGCGGTTGAGCGCAAAAAAAACAAGTAGCAAGCGAAAGAAGAAATGAAGCGGACAAAACTTTTTCAGCGAATTACAGTCATTATCACAATGGTCGTGGTAGTAGCAGGTTTTTCCAATTTAATTTCGCTAGAAATCAAAAACATTCCCAAAGTTCACGCCGCAGGCGAAAAAATGGTACTTCTCTGGGATACTAGTCTGGGTGGAGCTGTGCCAACGGGTTGGACCAATGCATCTGCAACTTACGGTACCTATTTCTTGCGAGGAGATACTGTTGCTAGTGTTAATGCGACAGGGGGTGGTTCGCATACTCATACTGCCGGGACTGTTGCGGTCACCGAATCTACCAGTGGAACAAACTACCGAAGAAGTGGAAGCGTCAATAATATGTCTCCAGCTATCCACAACCACACTGGAGCATTTAGCACCTTTTCCATGACCGAAACCACCATTCTGCCTACCTATCGCAACTTAATTGCCATCACTTGCGACAGTGGTATCCCGACAACTCTGCCACGGTATGCCATTGCTTTATTCGACAGTTCGGTGGGCTCTGGTTTTAGTAGTTATTCTAGCCAAAATGGTTATATGATTCGTATTGATTCAACTTCAGGGGGAGCAGCGGTAGCGACCACTCATACCCACGCCAATCTCACTATTGTCACTAGTGGGGGCAACTCAGCCATTGGTAGTATGACTTCCGGAGGTGTTGCTATGCCCACTCAAGCTCATACCCACCAATACGGACCAATAACTTCTCCAGCCAGCACCAACCACACTCCGCTTCACACTGAGGTTGTTTTGGGTTTTGTAACCAATATCGGTGGAACGGCAATCCCCGTCGGAATGATAGCAATGTTCAACGGAGATCCAAATATTGATAGTTCCAACTGGAATATTATTAGCGATAATGTAGGGGAACCATTTTTCCGAGTGTATATGGAAGGAGCAGCGTCCTACGCAACTGGCCAAGGAAGTGCTACCCATACTCACGCCTTGAACGTTAGTTCAGGAACTCCTAGTGGTACAACAGGATTAGGCACAGGTACCCCAGCTTCAAGTATTGCCGCGTCTAACCACACCCATACCATTTCTGGTAACTTCTCTAGCGAAAACAACACTCCGCCATACATCAATGTGGTGGTTGCCAAAAAAGAAGCTACGTATACCCCAAGATCTACTGAATGGCGTTGGTACGATGCAGAGAATATCGCTGACCCCACAAACTCTAACGGAAGCGATACATCGGCAGGAGATTCTCTCGCTAACGAAAATAATCCACCGACCAGTACTCGAATAGTATATAACGCTAATACTATAAAACTACGAGTTGGTGTTAACGAAACTTCGGGTGTCGCAGGAACAGACGTAAAATTCCGTCTCCAATATGATATTACCAATCTTTTTTCATCACCAACTAATGTTGGCGAGGGTGGTTCGGGAACTATCTGGCGCTATGGCAATGGAATTGATAGCGATAACGAAGCGATCTCTATTCGTCGTATTTCCACTACTTCTGCTAGCGGAACGCACAACGAATCTGGTATTAGCCCTACCACATTTGACCCCGCTGCCAGTACCAGTACTGAATTTGAATTTACTATTCAAAACAACGGCGCTAATGCCAACACCCAATATTATTTTCGCCTATACTACACCGAAAACAGCCAAGGTACCAAAACACCTAACGGTGTAGTTATACCCACTCTTGCTAACAATTATCCCACACTAACTACTGCAGCTGCTTACGACTTGGAGCTCAGTATTGCTCCTGGGATAGTTAGTTATGGAAGTATTACTTTTGGTACTAATACCAAAAACTACGTCTTTAATTCTGGTGAAAAAATTGGTTTTTGGGATAAAAGGGCAACCGGTACATACACCTTATCAGTATCTGGTACCAGTATGATAAATGGCGGAAACACTATCAGTAATGCAGATATTACATGGACATCAAAAGGACCTGATGACGCTGGAGATGTTCTTAATGTTGGTTTTGCCTCTGTTAAGACAGGTATGGTTGGTCAAAATGGTGCTACCCTTGATGCCTCTAGGTCGGCCTATGTAGCAGATCCTGCTAGTGAAGGTAAGGGGGGATTCTATTTTTCACCTACCATAGACCTTACAAATTTAAGTTCAAAGCCATCTGGCAACTATACTGGAACCATCACAGTCACCATTGCCTAAATTTACTCGAATAGACTCGAAATCGGCTTTCAGAGCAGATTTTTCCAATACCCC
>CAYSVM010000004.1:0-48302 GCA_964434605.1 uncultured Candidatus Saccharibacteria bacterium | reverse complement strand
TTTCTGTGGGAAAAGCAACTAAGTCGCCTTCCTTTAAAGCTTTGGCCGCTATTTTAATCTTGGAAATTTCTGGGTCATCCTTGTTTATTTTGATTATTTTAGTTCTCATAATTTTAATATTTTTTAAGATTATTTTTCTAAAGATGCTTTTAAGTATTATAACAAAAAAAACAGCCAAAATGGCTGTCTTATATTTAATTGGAACTTTTGGTTCCACCTGCGCAATGTGGTGGACGGGAGAGGACTCGAACCTCCATGGGTTGCCCCGCTAGCTCCTAAAGCTAGTGCGTCTACCATTTCGCCACCCGTCCGTGTTTAGATAGTAACTAATTTTTTTATTTGTTCAAATAACTTGTCACCAATTCCAGGAACATTCTGCAAATCATCTACACTCTTGAAGTTGTTATTCTGCAAACGGTAGTCAATGATGCGTTGAGATAAGATTGGGCCTATACCAGGAAGAAGATCTAGTTCTTCGTTATCTGCGGTATTGATGTTAATTAGACTAGAGTTAGTGGTGGGATTAGTAGAGGATTCGGTGTAGGCAATACTAGTGTCTCCAATTTTTGGTATATATATTTTGCCATGGTTAGCTAGTTCCTGTGCCCGGTTGATATTTTTTCCAATGGCATCTAAGTCCGCTCTTTTGCTGAAGCCACCAGCCGCTTTGATTATATCTTCGATAATACTTCCCGATTTGATCCAATAAACACCAGGTTTGTTTATTCCTCCTGCAATGTCTACAACAATTTCTCCAGATGGATTGGCAGAAGCAAGAGAAACGGAATCTTCGGTATCCCCAGCTATTAGTGCATCTTCATCTTTTTCTAGGGAGTTTTTGGGAGGAGTGAAGATTAAATACAGTCCAATCCCAAATATTACCAAAAGACCAGCGAGGAGATAGTATCTGTATTTTTCAAAGGGATCTGGTTTAGTTGTGAATGTAAAAGGTGAGAGAGGTGTCTCCATATCTTTTGTGATTAATATTTTTCAGATGTTCATTTGTTGGTGGTTCTTTGAGAGAGCTGTGTTCAAGGACTAGGATTCCATTGGGAGATAGGAGATTTTTCCACTTGGTAACATCTAAGTCATCTTCGTACCACGGATCGGCAAAGACAATGTCGTAGAGGACTTGATTAGCAGAAATAAAATCACTCACATCCATCTGTCGAACAAGGACTCTTGCGGTAAGGGGATCTTTGAGTTCAGTGAGGTTGTCTTTGATGAGTTGGTAGTGTTGTCTATTTTTTTCTATCATCAGAACTGAATTTGCTCCACGACTAAGAGCCTCTATTCCAACGGCACCACATCCAGCGTAGAGTTCCAAAAAGTTTGCGCTTTTTACTTGATCTCCGAGGATATCGAAGAGGGCCTTTCGCACTAAATCTGAAGTAGGTCTCAAGGAAGGCAGGGTTCTGATAAACCTTCCACCAAATTGTCCCCCCGTGATTCTAACTCTCATTCGTTGTGTGCGGTTACATTTTCAATAGTAACTTTTTTCTTCAAAGAGGGGTATTTGTCTAGGTTCGGACTTTCAGCCAGAATCTTTAGTGCTGCTTCCTGTGCTTGCTTAATTGCTTGGGCGTCTGTCCAGTCAGCAAGACGGTAGCGGAAAAAGCCAGATTGCATTTTGCCAAAGATACTTCCAGGTCCTCTCATTTGTAAATCCATCTCGGCTAGTTTGAAGCCATCTGTGTTTTGGGAAAAGATTTGTAGGCGTTTCATTATTTCTTCTTCCTCTTCGGTTGGTACCACAAAACAGTAGGATTGGTACATACTTCTGCCAACCCTTCCACGAAGTTGATGAAGCTGAGCAAGGCCGAATCTCTCTGCTCCCTCTATGAGCATGACGGTGGCATTGGGGATATCTACTCCTACCTCGATAACGGTTGTTGCGACTAAAATATCTAGCAGTTTATTCTTAAATGCTGACATTACTAATTGTTTTTTCTCGGTGGTTAGTCTGCCATGGAGTAATCCTACCCTGGCATGGGGAAAGAGGGTTTGGATATTCTTGAATTCTTTTTCGGCAGACTTTGCGTTGAGGCGGTCGGATTCCAAGATGAGAGGAGTGATTACAAAAGCTTGTCTTCCAGCGTTAATTTCTTGCTGGATTAGTTTGTAGGCAGAGCCGTGTTCCCGGGGAGTGAGAGCTTTGGTAATAATGGGTTTTCGGCCGACAGGTTTTTCGGCAATTACCGATAAGTCTAAATCGCCAAACAAAGTTAGGGCGAGTGAACGGGGAATGGGAGTGGCGGTGAGAGAGATGAAGTGGGGGATGATTCCTTTTTTCTTCAGCTTTTCGCGTTGTTCGACACCGAAGCGATGTTGTTCGTCTACGGTTACAAGATTTAGGTTATTGAATGTTATTGATTCTTGGATTAGTGCATGGGTCCCAATGGTAATATCTGCACTTTCGGGACCGAGTTGGAAACTCTGGGTATGCAACCGACAGGAAAAACCGAATTGTTCTACGAGTGGTTGGATGGATTGGTAGTGTTGGTAGGCTAGTACTTCGGTTGGGGCCATGAGGGCAGATTGAAATTTATTTTTTGCTACTACTAACATGGCGATAGCGATGACTATTGTTTTTCCCGAACCAACATCTCCTTCTAGTAACCGATTAGTTGGTTTGGTGTCAGATAGATCCCGCACTATTTCCCACAGTGCTTTTTTCTGTCCGACAGTTAGCTTGTAGGGAAGCTTGTCAAGAATTTCTTTTATAAACTCAATCTCTTGGGGGATGGGTTGGGCTTTTGCGCTTTGGAGGAATTGCTTTACGCTTTGCACGGAGAGCTGGGTTAGAAGCAACTCGTCAAAAGAAAGACGATCCTTGGCAGATTGCAGGAATTCTAGGCTGGCAGGAAAGTGCAGATGCAGTAACGCTTCGGGAAGAGATACCAAGTTGTATTCTTTTTTAATGAATTCTGGTAGGTAATCTTCGATTTGGCGAATGATTGGAGCAAGGTTGGCACAGAGGCGACGAAAGATCTTGGAGCTGAGTGCACCACTTTCTGGGTAGATGGGAACAATACGTAGACTATGTACCGGTACTTCACTTGCTCGTTCAATCTCTGGACTTACCAAGGTAAGCTTTCTGGTGCGCTTTTCTACTTTCCCAGTTAGTAGGTATTCATTTCCGGTTTTTAGGGTGGTGCGGAGATATGGCTGGTTGAACCAGATGACTGGTAGGGTTCCAGATGGGTCTGAGGCTACTGCTTGGGTGAGTACCATCTTTTTGTAGGGGGAACGGAAGGTATTGATACCACTAAGCTCGACACGGATAGTTCTTTTTTGGCCATCTGGAATGAGATGGGAGATAGAGGTAAGCTGGGTAAGATCTTCCCAGGCTCGGGGGAAGTAGTAGATAAGGTCTTCTACAGTAAGAATTCCTAAATTAGCCAGTTTTTGAGACAGACTTGGTCCGATTCGGGGGAGTTGGTCTAGTTTGCTAGAAGGAGTGACCATAGGAGGAAAAGTGGCAAAAATCAGCTCTGGGAGCGATAAAAACCTTGACTAAAAGCAGATTTGGGAGTATAATAGAGTTAAAGTGAGCTTGGGGGGTGGCATATTTCTAAATATCCACCTGTCTTATGAAAGTGTACCAAAAGATTATCGACTTTACGGGAATGGAGTTTGCCAAAGAGAACCATCCAAGTTCCAGACTGCGTGAGCGTTCAGCTAATTACAAATCAAGAAAAGCTTCAAGCAACAACAATGTTGCCCGTAATGTAAAAAACATTTTCCAGAGCTTTTTGGGGTTCTAATCTAGCTTCACAAATCTTCTTTTGCCGACTTGCAAGATCAGGTCGGTTTTTGGTTTTACGACTAGACTAGTGTCGGTAATAATTTTGTTACCCAGCTTGATGCCTTTTTGGTCTATTAGTCTCCTGGCATCTGAACCGGAAGTAGCAAGTTTATTCTTTACCAAGACATCGATTATTTTTGTTGGCTTACTGATCCTAATAGTCGGAATGTCTTTGGGGGTATCGTGCTTCTGGAATACTTTGATGAAATCTTCCTGGGCTTTGTCTGCTTCTTTTTTGTTGTGATACATCGAGACAATGGTGTGGGCCAACTTCATTTTCAAGTTTCTAGGGTTGGTCTTTTTATTGGCCAATTCTTTTTTAATCTTCTTTAGTTCTTCTTCGTTTACATTAGTGGCTAGATCAAAGTAGGTGTAGATGATGCTATCTGGGATAGACATCACTTTACCGTATTGAGATTTGGCGTCTTCGGTAATGCCAATGTAGTTCCCTAAAGATTGGCTCATTTTTTGAACACCGTCAGTACCGACTAACAGTGGAACAGCAATGATTGCCTGTGGGTCTTGTCCGAAATCTTTTTGCAAGTCACGTCCGCGCATTTCATTGAAGAGCTGGTCGGTACCGATGACTGTAGCATCATCTTTGAGCATGACGGAATCATATCCTTGAAGAATGGGATAGACCAATTCGTGGAATCCAATTTCCTCGCTCTTTTTCAATCTTTTTTGGAACATATCCCGCTCAATCATTTGGGAGTGAGTGAAGTGGGCCATTATTTTCAACAAGTCTTCAGCAGACATTTTGTCGTGCCATTCGGAGTTGTAACGGATTTCGGTCTTTTTCGGATTCAATATAACCATTACTTGTTTTAGGTAGTTGTTTGCGGATTTCAGTACCTCTGCTTTGGTGCGGAGTTTCCGAGATTGATCGCGGTCAGTTGGATCGCCAAAACGGCCAGTGAATCCACCGATTAAGAATTGAACAGTATGTCCCAGGTCCTGAAACTCGCGAAGTTTATGATAGACCACGCCGTATCCGATATGTAAATCGGGAGTAGTGGGATCTACACCATGTTTGATTTTAAGCTTCTTTCCGCTTGCAAGTTTGTTTCTGATCTCCTTTTCTCCAATGATTTTCTCTACTCGACGAGAGAGGAGGGAATTGATGGTCTGTTTGTTGGGTTTATTCATGGGTTTATTGTATCATCTAGCCTGTTAATCTTAGGGTATAATTAGGATATGACTGTAGAAATTATCTTAGTTGATACACATATCAGCCGGTCTCGGCTTAGGGAGATTGCCTCGTGGAGAATGGGCGATTTGGTGAAGGCGGTAGTGGATATCGAGAAGGGTATTATGGCGGTGGGCGGGGAGTTACACGCTGATGAAGAAGCTTTCTTAATCGAAAGGGAGTCTAAGCAGGATAATCTGTGGGGTATCAATATCTACCCTGACCTATCTGAGGAGAAAATGTTAGAATTTGATTCGGTGATAAATATCCGTCCGCGTCAGGATAATTGGTCTCGGTCAGTAGAGAATGAGGAGACAAGGACTGCAATAAAAGAAGTTGTTAATAAACTGATTCAAGGTGACTAGTTTTATCCATCAGGATCTAGCAGGTGGTCGGTGGTATACACTGACACTGACTGAACAGTTGGCCAATGTTGGCTCTGAATTTGAGCGAGCATGGAGCTGGCGGAGTAAAGATGAAAATAGTTTGTCGGAAAATGCTTTTGGTAGAATGTCCGAATTGTTAGGTCTGACTATATCCGATCCAAGATGGAGGGGGTTGAGATTGCGGGAGTTGGCGCGTTTAAGAGAATCAATCAACGAAGAGTGGTTGAGTGACAGGAAAGATGCACCGAAAGATTTGAGTGATTACTTTATGACTTTCGCAGTGTGGTCTCGCGCTTCCCACTAGATTACTAACCAACTAAGCTTTCCTATGAGTGAACTAATGCCATTCGGGCCCAGATATGAGATAGATAAGATTCGCCGTCAAATGCGGGCGCGGTCTTTGGGTAGAAAAACTAAGAAGCGAATTTTTACGACACTTGCAAGGTATGGGATGAATACTCCAGCCAAACTCTTTTTGGCTTGTTTTGTGGCAGTATTATTTGTGTTTAGTTTTACGATGGCAGCGGTCTCGATTGGTTTGCCTAATCCAGCAAGGTTGGTAATTTATGCAGCGACTGATTCCACCAAAGTGTTTGATCGGGATGGTGCTGTGTTGTATGACATATCAAACGGGAAGAACAGAACAACTATTCCTTTCGACCAAATGCCGGAGTATTTGAAACAAGCGACAGTGGCAATTGAAGACAAGGATTTTTACCACCACAACGGTTTTGATATCAAAGGATTCCTTAGAGGTATTATCCTAAAGCCTCTTACAGGCAGAGGTTTCCAAGGGGGTTCGACCATAACCCAACAGTTTGTAAAGAATGCTTTGCTTAGTTCGGAACGTAGTATTTGGCGAAAAGCAAGAGAGCTTATCTTAGCCTTCGAGCTGGAAGCGATTTATCCCAAAGACAAGATTTTGGAATTGTATTTGAATGAAATCCCATATGGAAGCGGAGCATATGGAGCACAAGAAGCATCTCAAATGTATTTTGGTAAAGATGCTAAGGACATCTCCTTGGCAGAGGCGGTGGTACTGGCAGCATTACCCCAGGCACCAGGAAGATATTCCCCTTACGGTCAGAATCCAGACTTACTCATGGTCAGAAAAGATCTGGTTTTGACTCAAATGCAAAAGCAGGGGTACATAACCAAGGCGGAATATGATGAAGCCAAGAAGGCGGAGATAAAGTTTTTGCCGAGGAAAGATTCTATTCGGGCTCCTCATTTTGTGATGTATGTAAAAGAGCTTCTAGCAGCCAAGTATGGAGAAAAGATATTGGAAGAAGGGGGACTTAGGATTACTACTACGTTGGATATAGATAAGCAGAAGGCAGCAGAAGATACCATTACTGCTTTAGCAGAATCTAATAAGAAGAAATACAATGCGGGAAATACGGCATTGGTTTCTTTGGATCCCAATACCGGAGAGATTTTAGCAATGGTTGGAAGTACCGACTATTTCGATATGGAAGCGGAGGGCAATGTGAATGTGGCAATAAGAGAGAGACAACCTGGTTCGTCTATTAAGCCCATTGTGTATGCTACTGCATTTAAGAAAGACTACGCTCCTGCCACTATGCTAGTGGATGTGTCCACTGACTTTGGGCAAGGGTATAGGCCAAGAAACTATGACGGAAGTTTTAGGGGACCACTGTCTATTCGGGAAGCACTAGCTAATTCCATAAATGTTCCAGCAGTAAAAGCACTGGCGTATGCGGGAGTGCAAGACACGATTGAAACTGCCCATGATATGGGCATTACTACTCTAAAAGGTGGAGCAGATAGATATGGATTGTCTCTTACTCTGGGAGGGGGGGAAGTTACGCTATTGGATTTGACGAGAGCATACGGTGTATTTGCTACAGGCGGGAATCTGGCACCGACAATGGCGGTACTTAAGGTGGAAGATAAATATGGGCATGTGTTGGAAGAGAATAAGCCAGAGAAATCCAAACAAGTATTAGATCCGCAAGTGGCATATCTAATCAACAGTATTTTGTCAGATGACTCTGCTCGGGCAAGGGTATTTGGGATGGGAGGACCACTAACACTTCCTGGCAGAACAGTGGCAGCTAAAACAGGAACAACTAACGATTTCAAAGATGGTTGGACAATTGGGTATACACCCGACTTAGTAACAGGAGTATGGGCGGGGAATAACCGCAATGAATCAATGACTGCAGCATCTGGATTAGTGGCGGCTCCAACATGGAATAGATATATGCGGCAGGCACTTGCTGGAGTACCGAATAAATCTTTTAGTAGACCAGATGGAATTCAAGAAGTTCTGGTAGATGCGTTGTCTGGAAAACTTCCTGTAGAAGGAGTAACACCAACTACCAAGACAGAAGTGTTTGCGAGTTGGAGTGTGCCAAAAGAAACAGACAACGTGCATGTAGTGAAAAAAGTAATGAAGGCAGATAACAGCAAGTTGGCGCCAGACAATGCATCAGCAGAACTAACAGAAGACAAAGTGTTTGCGGTTATTCATTCAGAGAGACCGAATAGCTCGAATTGGGAAGGTCCGGTAATTGCATGGGCAAAAGCAAATGGCTACAACAATGTTCCAACTGAAACATATTCTGGTGCAATGGACGGTAGTGTCGGGGCGGAGATTACTCTAACCAGTCCTTTAGAGGGAGCGCAAGTATCTGGAGATCTATTGGTTACAGCTTCTGTTCGGGCAGGGGTTAGTGTGAAGAGAGTGGAGTTTATCTATGATGGACTAGTAAAAGGACAGGTAACAACAGCTCCATACCAATTTACGATTAAAGCCCCCAAACAAGATGGGAAGAACCATACAGTGAAAGTGAGACTACTAAAGACAGACAACAGTACGGCAGAGAGCAGTGTTACGGTGACAGTGGGGAGTGTATAGGGGAATTGACAATATAACAATTTTGTTATATCATGAAAGTAGAGCTTAGGATTATAGCGTATGTTGCAGACTTTCTGAACGATTTGCCAGTCGAGTTGTACGCTAGATGTGTAAGAAAATTAAAGCTTTTTGAGGAATACGGTTTCTCTCTAACAAATGCGGATCTTAAGAAAATCAATAGGAATCTGTGGGAGTTGCGGACAAAGAATACTCGAATTTTGATGGGTAAGACGGGAGAAGTAATTTGGGCAGTACACGCTTTTTATAAAAAGACCAGCAAAACTCCCAAGAAGGAAATAGATTTAGCTGAGAAACGTTTAGAGAAATTAAGAAAATGAGCAAGAAAAAATTCTACACAGTTAGTGAACTCGAAAAGAAAGGGATGAAGAAGCCTGGTTTTCGTCGAGCTTATGATGCATTGGAACTAGAGTATCAAGTTGCTAGAGCAGTGATAGCTGCACGTCATAAAAAGGGGATGACACAAGGAGAGTTGGCACGGAAGGCAGGGACTAAGCAGCCGGTTATTGCGCGATTAGAAAATATGAAGAGTCCTGCTTCTTCTAGGAGTATGGGACGGATTGCCGATGCGTTAGATTTGCGGTGGGATTTGAAGTTAGTACCGAAAGCTAGATGAGATGAGTAGTGTTACGGTGACAACGGGTACTTCGTAGAGTACACTAGGTGTGTTAACAATTTGTTATCAAGAGTCAGGGAGGGAGCTAGCCCAATGAACTGACGACAACCTGCCGGAAGGTAAGGTGCCAAATCTAGCCCATGTGGGAAAGATATATTAGTGTAAATAGCTCTTCCTTTTGGGAGAGTTTTTTGGAGGAAATATGGGAAATATACGGACAGCAGAATATGTGATGCAAGGACATCCAGACAAGATCTGTGATGCAATATCTGACAAGATCTTAGATGCAATTGTGTCTAAGGATACAGATGCTAGGGTGGCGATAGAGACAATGGGGGACACGGGAAGATATGTATCTTTGGTGAAGTGAAAACTTTTGTGAAAGTGGATTATGCGGCAATAGCAAGGGAAGTGTTGCAGGGATTGGGACTTTCTACGGATTATGAATTTATCATCAATGTTTCCAAACAAAGTCCAGATATTGCAATCGGGGTAGATTCTGGTGGAGCAGAGGACCAGGGAATTTGCGTGGGATATTACACCACAGAAACACCAGAAGGATTGCCGTTGCCGTTTGCATATGCCAAAAGGATTTGTGATAGATTGTTTTCTATTGGAAGAGAATTTGGTTTGGGACCGGATGGAAAAGCGCAAGTAACAGTAGAAGATGACAAACCAACTATTATTGTTGTTTCCATACAGCACAAAGAAGATATGTCGGTGGAGAGGGTGAGAGAAATTGTGATACAAGAAGTATTGGTTCCGTTGTTTGGCAGTTTAGAGGGGATAACTCTATACATAAACCAAACAGGAAGATTTGTATTAGGTGGCTTTGATGTAGATACAGGACTTACAGGCAGAAAGATTGTGGTAGATGCATATGGACCAGAGATTCCAGTTGGGGGAGGAGCATTCTCTGGCAAAGATAGGACAAAGATGGATAGGACTGGGGCAGTAATTGCAAGAGAGATGGCTAAAAGGGAAGTAGAAAAGAAGAATCTGAAGTGGGCTAAGGTATCACTTGCTTATGCGATAGGGGTAGAAGGACCGGTGATGACAAAAATTGAATTCTCTTGACTGGGAGAGGATTTTTTGGTAGGTTGATTGTATCTTTTGTATTTTGATATGGAGGATGTATGAGCAATCCTGTTATGGATGAAGGCGTCTTTCGGAACCGTTTTCGGAAACTGGATCGCGAGACTCTAAAGAGAGCGGTGGCGATATGGAGGTTTTTCGGTCCCGAATGGAGCGGGGAAGTTATGCAGGTCCTTACGCATGTCATGGGGATGGGGACTGATAAGGTAAATCAGGCGCTGGATTATCTCTATCAATACTACGAAGAAGAAGGGGTCATCAGTGCCCTAGACGAAGAGGAGGCAGGGCAATGCTTAGAGTTCAATCAGAGGCCTCCGAACATTGGCCGCAGGAAATATGAGCGGTTGCGGAGAATGTTCAACTGCTTCCGTGTACTGTGGGGTCTACCTGAGATTTCCATGAATGGGTTTATCGGGAGAATGTAATTCAAATGAACCTTAATCAGACTGGGTTTCGAAAGAGACCCAGTTTTTGTTTTGGGGTGGGGTATAATTTGGATATGGATATAGAGAAAATGGGAATGGGGGTAGAGAAAGAGCCGGAGCTCCCCAAGCTTAAGTTTGATTACCATCTCGAGCTAGATGCTTGGAATTGGGTGGATAGCATCAGAGGAACTGGTGATGCGGGCGAGGGAGCTTCAGACTGGGGAATTGAAACACTAATGAAGATGGCTCCGGATTTGGTTGGTGAGATTAGGGGTGCAGTAAATGAAGATGAGGCATTTGAAATAGCTCGCAGGGGTTTGGCTGTAAGAATGCAGGGAGAATATCCAATCCAAAAAGATGCTGGAAAAATAGTGGAAAAAGCACAAGAAGATTGGCAGAAAGTTGAATCCGAATTCTGGCCTCGTTTGGGAGAACTTTTGGGTGTGACAGTTGGGGATATGAATCAGAAATACACCGCATACTTCACATCAGCAATACGTTGTCCTTTTTATAAAGATAATCATGCATTTATGTATAGTCGGTCTGGTAGCTTTGTCAGTACTGCTGCTCACGAGATTATGCATATGGAGTTCTGGAATAAATACGGTAAAGAATTAGAATCGGCGGGAATGGACGAGAAACAAAAGTGGGTTTTGCAGGAATCTCTCACCGTACTTCTGAATGAAGACATGCCGGATATTTTGCGTGAACCAGACAAAGGATATAAAGACCACGGGAAGCTAAGAGAGGAGATGGTTCGTCTGTGGCATAAGAGCAAGGGAGATTTTGAGAGATTTCTGCCCCAAGCGATTGAGGCCACAAAGAGGATGATGGGTGGGGTATAATTGGGATATGCAAGATAGTTTGAGCGAAATTATAATGGTTTATGCTACTCGTCCCCACAAGGAGCTGAATGGGTTGTTGGTGGAGAAGAAGTCTAAGGACAATCTAATCGCTGCGCTTAATGATTTGATTACTGTGTACATGAATGATGCCAATTCTTCGGCTCTTCGGGAATATGTTACTGTCATAGTTGCAAAATATGAACATTTGCCTCAAAAGTTGGGGTATAACGGCTTCAAGCAGAGCACTAAAGTTGGTGGCCAACCGCTCTATTGCGAAGTTAAGCCAAAGAATATAAACACTGAACGCAATGAAAAGAGAGCTCAACCAACAAAACATGATGGTGGGGGGAGTTTCAATGATTATACTTATGCACGTCTCGAAAAGGATGTGCAAGCTAATCTAAATATCTTAACTTCCGGTTTTATCGATGGGAAATTAATTTTTGTGTTAGAGTTTTCTTTTGGTTGTTTAAAGTCAGAGCTAAAAAGGCAGTTGGATAATCATTTTCATGGTTCTAGTCAGAAAGGGAATTATTTAAGGGGTGCTACTTTTACTTTTAAGCATTATAGGGATTGTAATAAGCTCAAGATCATTTATGTGGATCAGAAAACATTAAGCCAAAATAAAAAATTATTCACCAAAGATTTATTTAATTTTTTGTCTGATGTTAAAGTCAGTAAAAAAACTAGAAAAAAATAAAATATACACTGGCGATGCGCTCGGTGTACTTAAAGCGTTGCCAAGCAATGTTGTTGATTTGGGCGTCACGTCGCCTCCTTATAATAAAGGTGAGATCCATAAGGGTTGGTTGGTAAAAAATGTTTTGTATGACAAAGTGGCCGACAAGAGTGACGAGGCTCTGTACCAAGCAGAGCAAATTGCAGTGTTGGATGAAATATATAGAGTAACGAAGCCAGGAGGATCATTTTTCTACAATCACAAATTGAGATGGGATCGGGGAACGATGCTACACCCTATGAGTTGGCTATCGCGTACCAGGTGGGCGATTAAGCAGGAGATTATATGGGATCGCACTATAGCTGCGAATATTAGAGGATGGAGATTCTGGCAAGTAGATGAAAGAATCTATTGGTTATACAAGCCAGTAGATGGCAACAAAATCGGTCAAGAATTACGATCCAAACATGCTTTGATTACATCTATATGGCGCTTTCCGCCAGAAAGAAAAAATAGTCATCCTGCACCATTTCCGTTAATGTTGCCAGCTAGAATAATTTATTCAGTTTTAGACGGGAAGAAGGGTGTGGTGTTAGATCCTTATGCGGGAAGTGGCACGACATTGGTGGCGGCCAAATTATTAGGATCTGATTACATTGGAATAGATATTTCTCCACAATATGTGCAGCATGCAGAGCATAGAGTAGCTAATAGCGAATGTGAAAGAAAAACTCTAGAGGAGGAATGTCAGAAGCATGTTGTAATCAAAACTTTTAAGCAACGAAAAGCGTTGGGTGAACATACGGGTCGCTTTAAGGGGGCATCTCAGGTCGCATTGTTGGAATAGATGGGCTGAGGTTTGACGAGCTTCGCATCTTCAGGCAGGATATACTGGTCTTAGGCTTAACTTTTTATTATGAAAATCACTAAATCTAATGGGGAGAAGAATCATATTAAGTTGGCCATTGCTCTGGAGATGGCAGAGTGGTCTGCTGTTTTAGATAAGGCATCTGAGAAGGTGTCTTCTGGGATGAAGATAGATGGGTTTAGAGAAGGGAAAGCTCCTAGAGATATTGTTATTGCTAAGGCAGGAGAAGCTAGGGTAATTAGCGAAGCAATCGAGATGGCGGTAGAGGAATTCTATCCCCAAGCTATTCGGCAAGAGAATCTTAGACCAATCGCATTCCCCAAAGTTTCTGTAGATAAAGGCAATCTAACTGAAGCCTTGGAATTTACAGCAGAAGTAGCGGTACTCCCTGAAGTTGTCTTAGGAGATTATTCGAAGATAAAGATAGAGAAGAAGGTTGAGAAGGTAGAGGATTCGAATGTAGATGATGTATTGAAGAGTCTGCAGAAGAAAGCAGTGGAGTTTCGGGAAGTGGAGCGAGTAGCACAAATGGGAGACTGGGCGGAAATAGATTTTGAAGGATTTGTTGAAGGTAAGCCATTTGAAGGCGGAACATCCAAGAAGCATCCGTTGATTTTAGGAGATAAGGTTTTTATTCCCGGCTTTGAAGAAGGACTAGTAGGTTTGGGAAAAGGAGAGGAGAAAGATGTGGAAGTGACTTTCCCAGAGGATTACCACAACAAAGACTTAGCAGGGAAGAAAGCTGTCTTCAAGGTGAAGATGAATTTGGTGAAGGCAGTGAATTACCCAGAGATAAATGATGACTTTGCCAAGAAGCATGCGGGACAGGAGACTGTGGAAGCATTGAAAGTGGATATTAAGAAATATCTGGAAGAAGAAGCGGAAAAGAAAGCAAATGAAACTTTGCGGGAAAATGCACTATTGGAATTGGTGAAGGTAGCAAAGATTGATTTACCAGAGGAGATGATAGAACAAGAGTTAGACAGTATGGTGCATGATCTCAAACACCAAGCAGAACATGCTGGTATGAGCTTTGAAGATTATCTTAAAAAAGCGGGAGTGAATGAAGCGGGGCTGAAAGCTCAATGGAAAGAACAAGCGGAGCAAAGAGTGCGGATTGGATTAGCATTAGAAGCTTTTAGAGATAAAGAGGGGATTGAAGCAACTGAAGAAGATGTGGATGCGGAAATTATGAAACTGAAGCAAATGTATCCACAAGATGGGGAGAATATAGATAAGGAATACAGTAAGGGGAGTAATGGCAGAAGTAAGCTCCAAAGAATGTTGGGAAGCAGAAAAGCAATCGACCGCCTTGCCGAACTGGCTACAAAATAGTCTTTACCTACAACTTATAACTCATTACCCATTTTATTGACTGGGGGCGGATTTTTGGTATAATGGCTTGTCTGGTTGGACTTTGATTTTTTAAGGAGGTGTGGAAGTGGGAAACGATGAAGTTACGGCTTCAGAGGAGGAACTCAACGATTTAACTCGCTTGACGATTGCCGACATTCAACTTCGGCTAGCAAGAGTGCCGTCTACAAGAGAAGACTTGCGAGCATCCTTGCTGGGAGAAGTGGTGGGGATGATCCCTCATCTCACAAAGAAAGAGCAGAAAGATGCTCCTGCTCAACTGCTCGAGATTTTTGGTAGCGATTTCCAAAGTCCCGAGTGGAAGAAGGTGTTCGAATATTTCGCGGCTAGTCTTCACGACGCTTCGCGAGAATACGGCTATGGCGAACCAGAGGGGATACGGAAGAAGATTGATCGGTTTCTCGAGCTCCTGCCCAAAGAAGGGAAAGAGGCGTACAAGGAGTATAGCAACGATCGGTACTGGGCCTTCACGGAGAAGGCGGTGAAGTTAGCCCAGAGATTCAATGAGCTGATGGAGCAGATGAAAACCGATATATCCGTAAGGGAAGAAGCTACGGATGTCGGTAGTTCACTTCTTCATGTGATAGCTGCCCATCCCATTATTGGGCAAGCCTATTCAGAAGAAATCTCTCATGCCACCGATCTGGATCCAATGCTTATCTCGATGATGCAGAGGATCATGCCGTGGTGGTAGATTTCTTCGAGGGCCGTTGCAACTTTGAAGAATGCCGTCTTGCATATGAGCAGGACGGCATTTTATTTTGGGGTATAATTGGGGCGGTATATTACTTTTATTTTTGAGATGAAATATTTTTATGCGGGATTGGGAATTGTATTACTGGTGGGTGTTGCGTACGCCAGTTATACCTATGGGATAAATAAGGACAATATTATTCCAGCTAATAATACGGTGGCGAATAATACGGTAGCTCCAGATGTTGATATTCCAGTTTTGAATGACGGAAATCCCAATGTGAATGTGGAAGCAAAAACAGTAGCGATTACTTCACCTAAGAACGGGGCAGTTATTACGGGAGATGTTCCGTTTAGTGTCTCTGGTACAGTTTCTCCAAATGCAACGAAGATTGTGGTGGAAGCTTATAGCGGATTAGCTCCGTGTTTTGAGGATGGTTGTTGTGAGGGAGGAGAAGCTGCTTGTCGTCAACCAAAAACATATAAGTTGATTGACAGATATACACTAAACAAATTCAAGCTGGGTGATACAACATGGAGTTATGCGATTTCGCATGCATATGGGAATGCTCCCGCGGTGAATGTGGCTGATGGCAAGTATATTGCAATAGCGACTTTTTCTGACGGCACAACTAAATCATCAACAATAAATGTGACTTATAATTTTGCGGTAGCGGAGATGGGGAAGCCGGTAATCTATCTGTATCCAACCAAAACCCAATTGGTTAGCGTAAATGTGAAGCCAACTTCAGGGATTTCCTACACAGAGCCTGAAATTTCCGCTACCGGTTGGCAGGTGACAGCGAATCCAGATGGGACGCTGATTGACGTTGCAGGTAAGGTTTGGCCGTATTTGTTCTGGGAAGGATATGCGAGCAATTTTGTAACGCCGAAAGAAGGGTTTGTTGTAGCAGGGAATGAGGTGAGTAGGTTCTTTGACGTGAAACTTGCGACATTGGGATTGAATGCGAAAGAGATTGCGGACTTCAAGGAATTCTGGATTCCTAAGATGGCGGACAAGCCGTATTACTTCATCACCTTTATTCCGCAAACTGTATTTGATAAATACGCTCCGCTAACAGTGAATCCAGCTCCACAAACAGTTATTAGAGTATTCTTTGACTACAAAGGATTAGATGCGCCAATAGTTGTTCCAGCACAGATTTTGCCAAAGACGCCTGAAAGGACTGGCTTTACGGTAGTTGAGTGGGGAGGTCGGCTGTATCGCTAAGACTGAATTAAAAAAGATATTACCAGATCTGCTGATTGCAGGTCTGGTAATTTTTGTTTTGGTGTTTGTTAGTCGACTTCAATCACCTATCCCTATTTATCCTTTTGAAAAAGTGAATTGGGATTGGATTTTAAGTTTGGAGGGGCAAGACAGGATTGATGCCGATGTTAGAGCGGCAATCTTGCCGCATGATGCAAATTCGCATAAGGAGCTGACTGTTTTTTATCGGGGGTTGGCGACGAGCAATCCAAATATAGAAACGGTGGTGGTAATTAGTCCGAATCATTTTGGAAAAGGTACGGCAAATGTGCAGACAGGTTCTTTGGGGTTTAAGACGGCTGATGGAGTATTGAAGCCAGATAGTAATTTGCTGAAGGGATTGGAGTTGAATGAAACGGCTGAAATTGAAAGTGCGACATTTGAAAAGGAACACGGGATTACGATGCAGGCGGAGTATGTGAAAAGATTTTTCCCGAAGGCGGATTTCTTGCCTATTGTTTTGAAAGCAGGAACAACACCGAGAGAAGTTGATGCGCTGGTGTTGTGGATGACGAGTAATTTGGAAGCGGAAAAAGCTTTGGTGCTGGGGAGTATCGATTTTTCTCATTACCTAACCAAAGCACAAGCGGATATAAATGATGCGAAAACTTTAGCACAGATTAAGTTGATGAATTTGAATAAGCTCCCGACAAGTGATACCAAGTGTGCATTTTTGGATTCACCAATGACTCTGCGGGCTATTGTCCAATATGCTAGGGCGGTTGGGGGAGAGAAAATTTCGGTGGTGAGGCATGACAATACGGCGACTATTTTGAATAAGCCGAATCTGGCTTCGACGACGAGCCATTTTTACATCACCTTCGGTGGGATATAATCAGGGCGGTTGAAAGTTTATCTAAAGAAGAATATTGATGGAAGATTTTGAATTTGGGGATTCGGAGAAAAAAATTAGGTGAGGCTGATACGGGGTTGGATTGGGAAAGGGTGCTGACTCGATTGACCCCGGAACAAACAGAGCTGATAGAAGAAGGCGAGTATGGTATTACCTCATCTTCGTATAAAAAATTAGCGGAAGCTGGTTTGACTCTGATGATTACACAGGTGGATGCGAGATATCATCCAGAATTTGTCGATAAGGACATGCGAAATACAGTACAAGAAGTTGATAAGCTTCCTTTTGCAAAAACTAGCGATGGTTGTTCGGGGCATGGTCTAGATGAGCTATTACTTAGTCTTGCGGAACGCCAGAAAGATTCGGAAGATACAATGAATAATCCAAATGCAGTCGAGGAATGGAAGGCTATTATGTCGCCATTTTCTGGAGGATATATAGCAATATATTTGGATGAAAAAGATGGTAGAAGTTATGGATTTGCAAATGAATTTATAAGAGAAGCACAGCGGTTTGCCAAGGATAATCCAGATTTGTTAATGAAGTTTAAATTAGATAGACCTTCTAATAAGGAAGGGGTTTCGACAATAGGGTTGCGTTGGTCGGTGTTGCCGTCAGAAGGATGGTTGCAGAAGAATAAAGGGATTGAAGATATTCCTAATCCATCTTTCATTAAGAGCGAGGAAGCTCAAAAAATTATGGATCAGAAAAAATTAACTTATCCCTTTAATGTCGAAGGAAAAAATCCATGGTTGCTCTATGACCATATCTATTTTTATCTCTATCATGATTTTTATGTTGCGAATCAAGAGGAGAACAAGGAGCGTATTCAAGAAGTTTTTGGGTTGATTCGTAGTTTGGCGGAGAAGTGGCAGGATGAATCTTATGACGGGAAGATAGTCGAAAATATGGAACAAGCAGTAGAATCATTTGATTTATTAAAAAAAGCAGTGACACTAGCGCAAGAACCCACTATAGGTGATTGGCGCGGGTTTGAAGGACTTGGGGTATAATAGCAGGGTATAAGATTAATTTTTACAGATATGAGCTTGATTCCAATGGTAATAGATAAGAGTCCGTTAGGTGAGCGGGCGTACGATATCTACTCTCGTCTTTTGAAGGACCGGATTATTTTTATCGGAGGTCCAATAGATGACCAAATGGCGAATTCGGTAATTGCTCAGCTTTTGTTTTTGGAGAGTGAAGATCCGAAGAAAGATATTTCGTTGTATATCAACAGTCCCGGTGGTTCGGTAAGTGATGGAATGGCCATTTACGACACAATGCAGCATATCAAGCCGGATGTTTCTACTATCTGTGTTGGTATGGCGGCATCTATGGGTGCAATTCTTCTTGCAGGCGGAACAAAGGGAAAAAGATTTGCTTTACCAAATTCCCGCGTAATGATTCACCAAGTTTTGGGTGGAGCACAGGGACAGGCAAGTGATATTGAAATTCACGCCAAAGAGATTCTGAAGTGGAAGAGTAAGCTGAATGATCTCTTGTCTCGGCATAGCGGACGGAAGCTAGATAGAATTGAAAAAGATACCGACAGAGACTTCTTTATGGAAGCACCAGAAGCGAAAGAATATGGGATTATCGACGAGGTATTGGAGAAGAGGGTCGCGGTAGGAGCGAAATAAATTTTTAGAAAATTAATAAAAGAGACCGTCCTGTGGGGCGGTCTTTTGATTTTTGGGGAGCGGTGGTAAGCTGGGGTGTTCTTGCAATCTTAACAATAAGGGGGTGATAATATGGTAACGAAGAATGTTTCGCTGGTGGAGCGGACGACGAAGAAGCTGATGATAATGTCGTCATCAATGATTCCTCATCCTTTCTGTGCGGCGCGCTTCTACTATCTGTACATATCGAAGCGGCCATTGACCATCACAATGCCGATGGCGCTGGGAATCGTGGTTCATGAAATGATTCATCGTTTTCACACGGTGAATTTTTCTGACCCACAAAAGTTTCTGGCGCTCTTTGCTGCCGAATGGGCGAAGGCACAGAGCTCCGGTAAGGTCGGTAATCGTTTGGTTGAATCTTCCGACGAAAAGAAGTGGAAGAAGTCGTACTTTGATGGTAAGCAGGCGTTGGCAGGAATAGTGGAGCATTATAGCAATGTTCAGCCGAGTCCTGTATTCACCGAACAAAAGGTGCATGTTCATACCAATCAAGGGCGAAAAATAGTGGCGATAATGGACGCCATTGGTCCGAAGTTGCTAGTGTCTGACTACAAGACAAGTTTTGCGTCATCGGACTTCTGGGTTCTCGATCAAGACCAACAACCAACGCTTTATTTGGGAGGAGTGCTCCATCTTGTCACTGACAATGACGAGGTGGCAGAGAAACTCGGGCTGGATAAAAAATTCCAGCAATTAGTCAGAGACGATCCGGAAGCGGCAATTGATCAGGCGACTTTCCGTTATTACTTTCTGAAGGAAAAGGGATTTCATCTTACAGAAGTAAAGCGGAGCTATCGTCAGTTCAAGGGAGCTCTTATCCGGATGGATATGCATGCTGAGCAGCTAATCGCATGTGCACATCGGGGATTTTTCCCGCCGGAAGCTGGTCCGCACTGCGATCGTTGTTTAGCGCGTCTGCGGTGTTATGCCGAACATGGACGAAAGTCTCGTTTGGCAGTGGGACTGCAGGATTCTATGTTTCCTCGTGAATTCAAGGAGGGTAGTAATGTGGAAGTGACAAAAGCTTCTACTTATCTACCTAAACGCAAAGCGAGGGAAAAGAAGCCACCGCAGAGTCGTCTGTTCAGAGGAATAGAGGCAACGAAGGCGGCAACGGGTGAGAAGACACGTACTTTAAGAAATAAGGCCGACCCCTAGGGGTCGGCCTTTCCCATATTGGCTCTGGTGTAAAATAGGTCTATGGAAGGTTTGGTAGGACAAAACTTGGCTAAGAAGTGGTTGTTGGCGACTTTAGAGTCGGGAAATTTGCCACAGGCACTAATATTCGCAGGACCAGAAGGAGTGGGAAAGAAAACAGTAGCAAAGCTGGTGGCAAGATATCTGCATGGAAGTGAGAAAGAAAATCATCCAGACACTTTCTGGTTTTCTCGTATTTTAGATGAAGTAAGAAAAGGAGAGGTATGGGAGCAAGAGTGGATAAATGCAGTTAGATCTCTTATCCACAAGCTGGCGCTTTCTCCAATGGTGTCTAAATACAAGGTGGCGATAATTGAAGATGCAGATAGGTTGAGCGAAGCTGCACAGAATGCGTTATTGAAAAACCTAGAAGAGCCGAGAGAGGATACAGTCATTATCCTAATCGTTCCAAGTGAGAAAGCATTGCTTCCGACAATTGTTTCACGTTCTCAGATAGTGCATTTCAGTCCACTGAAAGATGAGGAAGTAAGGCAGATTGTGGCAGGAGCTAGTGAAGAACAAATTCAAGCAGGAGCAGGTAGTGCGGGAAAGATAAGGAAGTGGGTGGAAGATGGAGAAGCTTGGGAAAATGAGAAGAAGGTTAGAGATTTTTGGAAGGGAGTTAGGGATGCAGATATTCCAGAAAAGCTTATGTGGTCGGTGAAGATAAAGGAAAGAGAGGATGCAATAAACTTTATCCATACAGGGATGTTGGTGTATCGAGACATGCTACCAGAGAAAAGAGCAGCTAGGGGACTGAAGCAAATGGGAGATGCAATAGAACAGATTCGAGACAATGTGAATCTAAGAGGGGCTATAGATACACTTCTGTTGGCTTTGTAAAAGATGTGATAAATTGGGAGCGGTAAAATCCACGGGGGTGCTGGAGTGCTCCTTGATTTGGAGGTGAGTCGGTGGATATTAGATGCCCACCGGAAGAACTTCAGGAACTTGGTTGTACGGCCAAGGAGTACAAAGAGGGAATTAGGTGGCTTAAGAAGTTCGAGAAGGAAACTATTGAGTGGGAGGAGTATTATTTCACTACTGCTACTCTCACGGGAGTGGGGCCGTCTGGTATTCGCAACCCAGTTTATGGGAAGACCGGAAAGTCAATCAGGCCGAAGGTCAAACGGCAACTTACTCGGGAAGAAGTTAAACGTCTTCTTCTCGAGATAGAGCGTTTACATCTTATAGTGGAAACATCCTCGCATGGGGTAATACAGGGCGTGGTGTATCAGCTCTATGCAAATCCACAGGCAGATCGTCTTGCGGAGGGATTGCCGGCAAGGGGTTCTCTGCAAAATGTGAAACCTCTTCCGGTTTGTTTTCTCCACTGGGAATCTTTCAAAGAATTTTTCCAGAAAGAATCAGAGCCCTTGCTTGTGGATATTTTCAAGAAGATGAAGCCGTTCTCCCACTCCAAACGCAATCGGGCATGGCTTGCCTACTGGGATCTCAAAGTCCCTCCCGAACTTTCTTCCTGTACTTACTGATCCTAACTTGACCGTCCTGTCGTACAGCAGGGCGGTCTTTTTGTTTATCAGATTTGCTGGACTGGAACCCCCTTTCTGATATACTATTTGCGTCTAACTAAGGGGTTGTTTTTATGTGGGAGATAATTGTATTTTTAGCAACGGTTCTGGTGTTTATCATGATTCTTCGGAAATTGCCGATAGACTTGGCAATGACAGACAGGAATAAGGATGGGGTAATCAATGAGGAGGACAGGGAAAAAACACCGAGAGAACAGGCGGATGAATACTTTGAAAACGGAGAGCTGAAGAAAGCTGAGAATATGTATTTGAAAATTCTGGCCAAAGAGCCAGATGATGCTGCTCTGTACAACAAGCTAGGGCTCATATATTTGCAAGACAAGAACTTCAAGGATGCAAAGTCTGCATTGAAGCAGGCGCTGAAGTTAGAGCCAGAGAACGATACCTTCTACAATAATCTTGGTTTACTCTATTACCAGATGGAAGATTATGATGAAGCCATTGAGGCATATGAGAAGTCTACGGCAATCAATGACAAGATTCCGTCTAGATTAGTGAATTTAGGTCTAGCCTACTTTATGACCAAGAAATACCGGAAAGCAGCAGATGCATATGAGAAAGCAATTATTCTAGATCCGAGAGACGAACAGACAAAAGAACTTTTAAAACAAGCGGAAGAGAAATTGAAGTAGGGAGTTTTGAAAATTAGAATGCCGACGTAGCTCAGCTGGTAGAGCACCTCCATGGTAAAAAAGTTGCCCGTTGCAGGAGAAATGCTGTAACGCACTCTCGAATAACGGTTAAAGACCGAAACACAGGTTGAGACCGTGGCGAGTAATCGCCCGAACGACTGCCAAGAGAGGCTAAGTCCAATATGGATATGCCTGATATACAGTCTAATCTTCGCTATAAGGTTCAAGGAAAAGCGAAGCAATATGAAGGAGGGGGTCACCGGTTCAATCCCGGTCGTCGGCTCCAGGTCTAATTTAATAAATTTGTTTTATGCCGGGATATGCAAGTGGACTAAGCAGACGGTCTGTAAAACCGCTGGCTCACGCCTTCCTAGGTTCGAATCCTAGTCCCGGCACCATGCGAAATTCGCTACGCAAACCATATTGTAGCCAAAGACATGGTATATTTGAGCTATGAGGAAGTGTGTAGTTTGTGGAACATTATTGCATAGGTGGTCATCTAAATATTGTTCTAACAAGTGTCAGTGGATACATCAATATCAAACATTTATCAGAGACTGGAAGGTGGGCAATCTTCCTGATGGGAGGGCTAATACAAAAAATATTTCTGCATATATCAAGAGATATCTCTTGGGAAAATACGGAGAACGATGTTCTCAATGCGGATGGAGCCAAAGGAACCCAGTAACGGGTAGAGTTCCGCTGGAGGTGGATCATTTAGATGGTCAGGCGGATAATAATACAGAAAAGAACTTGCGTTTAATATGTCCCAATTGTCACGCGCTAACTCCCACTTTTAGGAACCTTAACAAGGGTCGTGGTCGTGAATGGCGGAAGGCTAGACTCGCAAGGTTAGTGTAGGCCGGCATAGCTCAGTGGTAGAGCAGTCGCTTTGTAAGCGAAGGGTCGTGGGTTCAAATCCCTCTGCCGGCTCCATATGTCTAAGTTAGGGGGACTCTCTTGACGGGGGTTGGTTTTGTGGTAATAATATCCCTTGTTATGGCAAAGAAAGTTAAAGCAGTCGTGAAGCTTCAGATAGAAGCTGGTAAAGCTAATCCCGCCCCTCCGGTAGGTACGGCTTTAGGACCCCATGGTGTTGCAATCATGGATTTTTGCAACCAGTACAACGAGGCAACTAAGTCTCTTATGGGTAACGTAATTCCAGCTGTGGTAACGATTTACGAAGATCGTTCTTTTGACTTTATCCTGAAGCAACCACCAGCATCTGAGTTTATCAAAAAAGCATTGGGGATAGATAAGGGAGCTAAGGTTCCAAATAAAGAGAAGGTTGGTAAATTAACTAAAGCTCAAGTAAGAGAAATTGCAGAGAAGAAGATGCCAGACATGAATGCGGTAGATATTGAAGGAGCAATGAAGATTATTGAAGGAACTGCAAGAAATATGGGGGTTGAAGTAGAGAAGTAAATATATTTCCTAAGAGGCGGGAGCTTAAAAGCGTTTGTACCGCATAAAGGAGAAGTGAAATGGCAGAGAAGAAAGTAACTGCTAAGAAAGCAGTAAAGAAGACGGAGAAGGTTTCTGGTGCTACAAGAAAAGAGAAGAAGCCAAAAGTACAGAAGTTCGGACATGGCAAGAAATATCTTGCTGTTTTGCCGAAGGTGGAAAAGGGAAAGATGTATCCAGCCAACGAAGCTGTTGGTTTGGCACAGGAAACATCTCCATCAAAATTTGATGCAACTATTGAATTGCATGTGCAGATGGGACTAGATCCAAAAAAGCCAGAACAAAATATTAGAGGAACAGTAAGTCTTCCTGCAGGAACGGGAAAGACGAAAAAAATCTTAGTTCTAGCAGAGGAAGCTGACGCAAAGAAAGCAAAGGCTGCAGGAGCAGAACATGCAGGACTGGAAGAGATGATTAAAAAGATTCAGGAAGGTTGGATGGATTTTGATTTAGTTATTGCTACTCCAGCAGTAATGCCCCAGGTAGGAAAACTAGGCCAAACTCTTGGTACTAAAGGATTGATGCCTAATCCAAAGTCTGGAACGGTAACGGCAGATGTAGCGAAAGCGGTGGAAGAATTCAAAAAAGGAAAAGTTGAATTCCGTTTGGACAAAGATGCAATTATCCATTTGGGGTTTGGTAAGGTTTCCTTTAAGACGGAAGACCTGATGAATAACTTCAAAGCAATTGTGAATGCAATTCAAGCAGCGAAACCGGCGACTTCTAAGGGAACTTACATCAAAAGAATGAGTGTGGCTTCGACCATGGGGCCAGGGATTAGAGTCGACTTAGGTACGATTTAAAACTTATTTAGAATTAAACATTTAAGACAGCTCTACTCTACAGGTAGGGTTGTCTTTTGGTTGGGTGATATAATAAAGCCAAGAAACAACCGGCCATTTGAAGGGGGCGGGGTTTCAGTATTCTTAAAAATAATGGGGTGAGGAAGATGCCTCACAGAAGGAGATCTGCATTTTTCGTGATCGATGGAGGGGACGGGTCTGGTAAGGATGTTCAGGCTCGGCTTCTGGATGAGTATCTCGAAAACAGTGGTTATCGCCATCTTGTTTGGCTAACCAAAGAGCCTAGAGATACCCAAGAGGGGGGTGTGATTAGACAGATTCTTCGCAAGGAGATAGCCAAGCCGTCGGCGAGAGAACTGCAATGCTTCTTGTATGCAGAAGATCGTCGTCGACATCAAGAGGAAATTAAGCATCATCTGCGTGAGGGACGTATAGTATTGTGTGTTAGATACTATTATTCATCCCTGGCTTACGGGATGGCAGATGGCGTTTCCTTTTCCGAAATCTGGAAAGTGAATAAGGATTTCTTGAAACCGGACAAAACTTTTTGGTTGGATGTTCCAGCCGAAGAGGTACTTCGGAGGATTGAAAGGTCACGTTCAGAGTTGGAGTTGTTCGAAAAACTCCAATTTCAGGAGAGAGTTCGGGAAGGATATCTCAAACTCTTTCAGCGGTCTGACATCTTTCCTGAGATCATTCAGATTGATGGCAGCCGTGAGCCGGAGGTTGTGGCGAGACGGATTCAAACTGAAGTGGCTAAGTCTCTTCGGTTGCCCGTTCATGAAGAGAAAATATACCACATAACCTAAACCTTAAGGCGCTAGCTTCGTACATTGAAAGAGCCCTGCATTTTAATCGGGGCTCTTTAATGTGGAACTAACTCAAAGGTGCTTTTCGAAGGTCCATTCGGGTAGACCTTCGATTTCTTCTTTTTGTCCGCCGTGCAGAATAAGGGGACAAACTTCTTGGACAATATCGGTAATTTGGTTGAAGACCATTCGGATTTCCCTTTCAGCTCCGCGGTTGGTGCGCATCTTGATGATGTGCCTGAGGGAGCGAAGGTTCGCGGAAAATCCAATTTCGTTGGCAATGCCGGTCGGGGCAATGCGACGGATAGATGAAGTCAGCTTTTTCTTTTCAGTGAAGTTGAATTCGTCTATGCCATACAGATCGTACAACTGAGCAACTTTTACCAGCGCCCGCTCTGCGGAATCCATAAACTCAACTTTCGCTTCTGGATTTTCCGCAATTTCGGGTGGGATGTAGATACCCGTATCAGTTGGACTGAGGCGGCAGTATCGTCCCGATTCTTGTGAGTATGCCACTCCAACACGATGACGGACTAGTTCGTGGGTGAGAACGCGGGAGACATCGTGAAGGACAAAGTTGAGTTGGGCGTGTTCGAAAACGGAACCATGGCCTTCCTCGATGGTGCGGATGATGTTGTTCCTGATAGAACGCATTCGCCTCACATTCTCGTTTTTGCCCAGCGTCAGAGATCGGTAACACAGCTTGGCGAAGAAGCTGGATATGATTTCTATGTCACTAAGGCCTTCTGCACAAGCCTCGGTGATGGCTTCCAGAAATTCTTCGTTGCCGGTTTTTTGTAGATAAGCAGTAAGACCGGGCAAGAAGATGGTCGTTTGGCCAATCAAGAATACTTTAGGTTCAGCAATTCTGACCATACGGACCTCCTTTGTAGAAAATAAAGTGTTAAAGGGCGAGTTGAATCCCCCCGTGGGGTCATTATACAAAAGGGCTTGACGGTTGGGATAGGGTTTTGTAAGATACTTCTGTCCTTTAGAGACAGCAGGCAAACAATAAGTCCTGCCGAGAGGGAGAAAACGGCTTTTATAGAGCTGTGACTACCTGCTCGGCTAGAGCAGTTTTTTATTACCTCATATGCCAAAGACTAAGCAACAAAAAGCAGTCGTAATTGACGAATTGACCAAGGCTCTTTCGGGGAGTGCTAACAGCGTGGTTACGGATTTCAATAAGCTAACCATGGTGGACTTGGATACTTTCCGTAAGGAAGCAAGAGCCAAAGGCATGCGGTATACCGTGGTAAAACCAACTTTAGTGCAGATCGCTGCCAAACAGGCGGGTATAGATGGATTGTCTATTTCCAAAACAGGTAAGAGCTATGGATTGGTGTGGGGCCAAGGAGACGAAGTAAGTGTCTCTAAGTTGGCACATGAATTTGCAAAGAAGAGTGATGACAGAGTGCATATTGCATTGGGAATTTTGGATGGAAAGATTGTTGCAGCAGAGATGATCAAACAGCTTGCCATGCTTCCTTCTTACGAAGAACTAATGGCAAGAGTGGTGGGAAGTATGAATGCACCTATTTCCAATTTTGTTTATGGATTGAATTACAATTTGCAGTCGTTTTATAACGTAATAAAAGCTATAGCTACTAAGTAAGGAGAACAATATGGCAGACGAAAATACAACTCCAGAAGAGCAGGCCCCAGAAGTTGCGGAAGCGACAGTCGAGGCGTCTGCTCCTGTGGAAGAGGCCCCTAAGGCCGAACCAAAGGTCGAAGAAAAGAAAGTAGATGCAAGTAAGTTGAGTGACAAGGCTAAGAAAGTTTTGGACATGGTGAGCGAAATGACTGTGTTAGAACTAGCCGAGTTGGTCAAAGTGCTTGAAGACAAGTTTGGCATTAGTGCTGCTCCAGTAGCAGTTGCTGCTGCGGGTGGTGCTGGTGCAGGTGCTGCAGCTGCGGAAGAGAAGAGCGAGTATAATATCAACTTGGTTGATGCTGGCGCTAATAAGATCAATGTGATCAAGGCAGTCCGGGAAGTAACCGAGTTGGGCTTGAAAGAAGCCAAGGACTTGGTTGAAGGTGCGCCAAAGATGGTGAAAGAGAATGTGAAGAAGGCGGATGCCGAGGAAATCAAGAAGAAGCTTGAGGAAGCCGGTGCCAAAGTAGAGCTTGTCTAAGTTAAATTTTATTTTAGAGAAGACCGCTCGAAAGGGCGGTTTTCTTGATAATTAGAAGGTTATTTGGTAGTCTGCGGAGGTTCTATCAGGCCAATATAAAAGGAGGTGTATTACTCATGGCTTTGTCGTTTGACATTGAAGCGAAAGATGGGAGGGCGCGTGCTGGGGTAATTCATACTCCTCACGGACTAGTGTCTACCCCATGTATTACGTTAAACATTACTCCCGCTTTGGAAAAGTGGGGTTTTAGTCCATCCGATTTGACTACGGCAACCGATATTCCAATGTTGCGTAACTCATTTTGGATGAAGTGCGATGGAACTCATTCTCGTGATGTGGGGTGGGAAGGACCAGTGATGACAGACTCCGGGGGATTTCAGATGGTCAGTTTGGGAGATCGGTTACGTGTTTTCTCCCGCGGTGTTGAATTTACTTTTGACAACCAAATTCACCTGATTACTCCGCGGAGTGTTGTGATCAACGCGCTAGAACAAGGATCGGATATGATTATGCCGCTGGACTACGTGGTTGATACTACAAATCCTCAACAGTGGAGATTCGTATTGTCGGCGATAATGACTGCGTGGTGGCACAGGCTGTCACGTGGAATAGCGGATCAACACTTGTACTATATTGTACAGGGTGGTCTGAATTATCTTGCTCGCAGGATCAGTCTCTGGGACGCAAACAGACAACTTGTCGGGGGAATTCCAGCAGTAGCGATCGGTGGTTTGGCTGGAAAAGAAAAAAGAGAAGACATGTACAAGATGATAGGATTTTGTACTGAACGTCTTCCCGAAAGCAAACCTCGACATATGCTGGGAGTATGTAAGCCCATAGATCTTCTCAGCGCAATTCGTTTAGGGATGGATACCTTTGATGGAATTGCGGCAACAAGGGAAGGAAGGCATGGCAGAGTATGGGTTGCTGGGGGAAAGCATTTTGATATCAAAAGCGAAAAGTTCGCTAATGATACCAAGGTGCTGGATCCAACTTGCGATTGTCCTGTCTGCCAGTCGGGGATCTCGAGGGCGGAACTTAGAGAACGGTTCAAGGCAAAGGACCGAGAAGCGATCCGCCAGCTAATGGCGCACAATTGGCACCATAATTACCGGCTGGTAAAGGGTGCCAGACAGGCCATTATTGAAGGTAGGTTGGATGCCTACATACAAGAGTACATTGAGGGATAGCCGACCCTGCTTTCTTAGCGGGGTCGGTTTTTTCTTGACTAGGAGATACTTTTTTGATTAAGTAGAGGCATCCCACAAAGGAAGGTGACTTCTAATGCGAATCTTGATTTTGCTGATTGCGGTGGTGGCAATGGTGCCCCTCTCCGCATGTCCAAAGGGGAGTCTGAAGGTTTCCTCCCCGATCCAATTCCAATCTTCCGGTCCCAGTCAGATTGGTGCTTATGTCAACCAGGACTGGGGCAGTCCGCTACCGCCCGTGCAGGGGGACGATATTATAGTAATATCGTCGGGGCCTGGTCACCGGATAGACCTGGCAAAAGTCTGGGCTAATAATCCCAGTAAGATTAGGAGAGTTCAGGGCCAACAGATAGAACTGGATGTTTATCCAGATTCTATGGCTAGCGGGTTTAGGGTTGTTGCGGCCGAAAGCTCAGACCCTACATTCGAGAATGCTAGGAAAGTGGATATGGTATACATGGGACCAACTGACTTCGGTACTTCCGGGGATCCAAAGTTGGTGGCGAGGTTTATCATCACTCTGCCTTCGGTGAGTAAGGCGATGATATTAGACGAGAAAGGTGATTATTCCTCAGAGCCTTGGAGGAATGTGTACCTCATCGAAGTTTCTTAGTCGGGTTGTTAGTGGGTGGTTCAATGGAATCACCCACATTTAATATCTAAATATTTTCTGAAAAACAGAATAAAAAAGTCGCCAACTCCTTGACGATGAATCTAGCATAGCACAGTTGAGATGAAAAAACTAGATTGTGCAAAAAAATAGACAAAGTAGAATTTAGATGTGAAGGAGCTGAAGAGATTGCTTATAGAAATGAAGCCGATGTATCCGGTTTTGTTTTTGATTGCAGTTTTGGCATTGATCTGTACTAGCGCCATTATGGCAACTCCTTGGTTATATCGGGAGCTGATTAATTTTTTGACTACTCATAAGCTAAGTAAGCTATTTGCGGGTGTTATTCCAACAAGAGATCCGATAGAGGTGCTGTTGTGGCTGATGGGTATGTATTTTGTTCTGCAAATTTTGCTTACGGTAGCTAGGGCGATAGAGTTGTATTTTCGTGGTGTATCTAGTACTTGGGCGTACCTTTATTTTTCGGTTAAAGGATTGAAAAAACTACATACTTTGCCGGTGGAATATTTTGAGAAGCGGTCGGCAGGGGCACTCAGGGAGAGAATCCAAAGTGGGGCAAGTGAAATGTTTGGTATTTCCCGTAATATTGTTTCGGAAGTTTTGCCGACTTTGCTAACTTTTGTTATTGCGGTGGTTGTTTTAATGAGGTTTGATTTTGGATTGTTTCTGGGTTTAGCAATTGCAGCGCCTATCTATATTGTTATTTCAGTTTGGAGAGCGAAGATACTTCGGTTTTGGCAAAAGAAATTTCGCAATGTGATGGAGAAGGGTGGGAAGTTGTTTATGGAAAATTTGTTTCATTACCAGCTGATAAAAGAATTTAGTAGACAAAGTTACGAAGAACAGCGGTTAGGCAGAACATATGACAGGGGAGTGGAGATTTCAAAAAGAAAGGAGCGGGCAGTACGGGCGATGGGAATTGTTCGAGAGGTGGTGGCAGACTCTGCCTATATATGGGTCTATGGTTATGGAGGATATTTAGTGTTAAAGGGTCATCTTTCTCTTGGTGACCTAATTTTGTTTATTGCTTATTTGGATAAGGTGTTTAGTCCCTTAAGGCGGGTGATAGAGATTTATGACCAATTACAGGTAGGGTCTGTGTCGATGGGGAGACTGTTTAAGATATGGGACATTAAACCAGCGGTAGACGATATCCCGAATGCTAAACCTCTAAAGGTGACGAATGGTGAAATAAAGTTTGAGAAAGTTTCATTTACATATAGGAGTAGTAAGAGGCAGAAGGGCGAGAGGATAGTATTTAGGAACTTTAATCTGACTATTCATCCACATGAGATGGTAGCGATTGTGGGGCCATCCGGTGGGGGGAAATCGACGCTGACCAAGTTACTACTTCGGTTGTACGATCCAGAAAAAGGA
Organism: uncultured Candidatus Saccharibacteria bacterium; assembly: GCA_964434605.1. Classification (GTDB taxonomy): domain Bacteria; phylum Patescibacteriota; class Kazan-3B-28; order Kazan-3B-28; family Kazan-3B-28; genus JAKLDB01. Next base: position 17,802 of record CAYSVM010000004.1, on the reverse strand, counting down.
CGAATTGTAATTGATGGGCAGGATATTAGCCAAGTGAAGCAGAATTCACTGCGGGATAATATTGGGACGGTAATGCAGGAAGTGGGGGCGGTGAGCCATACTCTGCAATACAATATCAAATACGGCAATCTGCAGGCATCAATGGATAAAGTGATATCTGCAACAAAGGTTGCTAATTTGTATCAGTTTGTAATGTCTTTGAGAAACAAATTCAAAACTCGCATTGGAGAAAGAGGAGTGAAGCTATCGGGTGGAGAGAAGCAGCGATTAGCAATTGCTCGGGCACTCTTAAAGAATGCGCCGATTTTGGTTTTGGACGAAGCTACTAGTGCATTGGATTCAGAAAATGAACAACTTATTCAAGAAGCGTTATGGAAATTGATTGAAGGGCGGACAACGGTGGTGATTGCCCACAGACTTTCGACAGTAAAACGGGCGGACAGGATTATTGTGGTGGAGAAGGGAAAGATTACGGAACAAGGAACTCACAGGGAGCTGATGAAGAAGAGTGGATATTACAGAAGACTGTTTACTCTCCAGGGGGTGATGCTGGAGGAGTAGGGCAGAATTCAACAATTAGGGTGAGTTGTGGATGATTGGGTATTTCTAGGGGTTTTCTTGACTGGGAGCGGTTTTTGTAGTTAAGTAGGGGCATCTCACAAAGGAAGGTGACTTCTAATGCGTATCTTGATAATCTTACTGGTCGCGGTGGCGACCATGGTTCTCGTGGCGGGGTGCAAGGTCATTGCAACCTCAAGGGGTCCGGATCAGGTTGGACTTTACCTCAACGATCGTCTTGATACACCAATCAAGCGTATCGCTGAGCCAGAAACAAAAATGGTTGATTACGAGTGGAACGGGACTACTGGACAGTATCCAGTTCCAGATTGGGACGCCACATTTGCTGCGAATGAGGAAAAGATTGTACATCCGGACAAGAATGGCGTTTTCTTTCTGAATGTTTATCCCTCATCAATAGCAGAGAAGTTTATGGGCGAGTGGAACATCAACGTGTTACCGCTCGAGTACCAGACTGGCGATCCAGTCCCGCCTGGGAAGACGGTTAACTTCGTCTACATCAACGACCTGAAAAGGGGTAGCGGGGATAATTTGAAGTTAATTGCGAAGTTTCAGGTCACCCTGAGTCAACATGGTCGCTACTATGTTGACGAACCAGAAAGTACTGGTGGGTCGGCGGGGATAATCCTCGTTGAGTGGAAATAGGGGGAATGAACGCAACTTGAAGTGGGTGGTTTAGCAAAACCACCCACTTTTAATTAGCTTGACAAAAGAAGAGTTTCTGATATGATTTATCCGCTTCTAGAGCGGGTTTTTTATAGGATAATATAGAAATATGGAGGAACTAAAGGAGAATCTGCTAAAGAGGGGGGAGAAAGTAGCCGATAAGGGTGAGGGGTTTGAAGGTTCCCAAGAGGTTGGGGCGGAATTGCCGAATAAAGCTTCTTCTTTTGAGGTGGTGGAGCCAGGAGCCGCTGAAGAAATTAAAAGAATAAGGCAAGAATTATTGCCGGAGCGAATAGAGATTAAAGATGAGCAAGTCAGCCAATTGGAAGATGTGGCTGATTTTTTGGGTTTGCAAACAGAAGAGGTTTTTGGGCGTGACAGATTATTACAGATCCTGCCAGAAATTGATAACCAAAGATTGAATGCGTTAAGTGAATTAGTAAAAACAGCAGAAACTAAACATGAATTACGAGAGGATTTGCGAGTGTTCTCGGAAAATTTTGATTTGTCAGTTGAACAGATGCGAAACATTGTTGATACGATTAGCTCTTGGACGGAAGACCATTCTACGCGAATGGCAATTTTGGGTTATCGGGTTATGAATCGGATGTGGCCTTTTGAACCCGAGTTTAAGAAAGCTTTTTTCCAAGCGGCATTGCTTCATGATGCCGGTAAAGTTGCTACACCAAAAAGGATTTTGGATAAAGATGGGCAATTGACTAGTGAGGAAAGAGAAATTATTAACCGTCATCCCGAAGACGGTGACAAGCTTTTGAGTAATTTGGTGCGACACGAGCAGATGATTGCTGATGGCACAAAACATCACGAGAAATGGGGCGGAGGCGGATACAGCCAACGCCTTGAAAGAAATCAGATTCCATTTGTAAGTCAGGTTGTTTCGGTGACAGACGTTTTCGATGCGATTTCCAGTGAACGGCCGTACAAGTCGGGGCTTTCTCTAGAGAAATGTATGCAAATAGTGGAGGGGATGTCTAAACCCCAACAGGCGAGAGACTCTCAGGATAATCTGGTGTTTGATCAGCGGACTGGTGAAAAAGTAATGATTCCGGAGCATTTTTCCAAACTTCCTGTGGCGTATTTGAAAACAATGTATGAGAATCGTGAGTTAACAGCTAAGCAATATTTTGATGCGGAAAATGAAGAGGCAAAGATTGATAAGGAGTTGGAGGATGCTAGTCCGTATTCCAAAAAACACAATATAGATGTATGTGAGCGTGATAGGCGAGAAGTGGCAAAGACATTCGGAAAGGGCTTGGAGAAATACAGGGGTGTATTGTCGCCAGAGGATGTAAAGAGGTTTATCAATGATGTCGATTTGAATAAGGTGGACAAGAAGCAAGCTCAATACAATGTTGAGGTACAAAGATTGCGAGAAGAGCGGGATAAGTCACAGGAAGTATTTGTTGATTCTCTGTTTTTGATGGTGAAAAGTGTTGATGCGCGATATCGGGCATATCACGAAGGTAGTGAGGTTGATCGTTTGGCGGGTGGGCAGGAAAGAACAGAAAATGTTATTCGTTATGCGTTAATGCTTGCTCAGCAGATGGGCATGGATATTGAAGAGCAGAAAAAAGTGGTGATGGCGGCAATGTTCTGCGACATCGGTATTTTGGGTATGGACGAGGAGAAAATTCGTAGTGATAAAACATTAGACGTGACAGCTTATGAAGAATTGAAGCAAGTGCCAAAAGTAGGATTTGATTTATTAAAAAAATTTACTGATAACCCAGAACATCCTGAAGTGGCGAAGTATTTTATGGGAGCAGAAATTGGAGCAGCAGAAGCCCATTTGTGGGCAAATGGTAAGGGAGGTTATGGGGTGAAAATGAACTCTGACGGGAAGCCATCAACTATTGGACAGATAGTGTCTATTGCGTATAAGTACACAGCAATGAGAGCAGATAATCCATATCGTGGAAAAGGACGGGAACAAGCCGAAGCGCTGGAGATAATGCGAAAGGGGGTGGGAACGGAATTTGATGAGGAAGTTTGGAAAAATTGGGAGGCTCTGTATGCGAGAGACTTGTTGAGGGTGTTTAAGGAGAGACCAGAAGCGGTCAGGTGGGTGAAACAGCTCTTTAAGGGTGAGGAGCCGGTTGTTATTTTTAAACAACAAGACGAGAGCAGGCAGAGGGATAGGGATAGATTGGTTAGATACATTGAACAGATAATTGGGGAAAAAGAGCCAAGTAAAAAAATGGATATTTGCTTTGAAGCAGCTACGTTTGCGGGTGGGATTGGTTTTGCTTCGGCGATGGAAAACTTTATTGAATTGGCGGAACCAATCGCATTAGCTAGAAGGGATGAACGAATCTTGGACAAGATGGATGAACTTTATAACTATGATTTGAAAAAGTCAGAAAAAGAGGGAATGGAGAATATTCAGGGGCGATTAGCAAGGAGAGAAATGAGGTTGGTTGTCGGAGCTATAGAATCCATAGTGATTGACTTCGCCGAGAAAGGACAATCTATCAGCCAAGAATTTGCGCAGAAAATTCAGGATATGGTAATACCAATATATCGTAAGTTCGTCGAAGATAAACTGGTTGAATATAGAAAGCATATTTTGACGCTGGATAAAGATGCACTAAAAGAAGACAAATGGGTTTTAGAAAGGGGTTTGAAAGCTATTGGAGATGATGTTTTTACTGCTCTGATTCGAGAGCAAATGAAGCAGATTGAACAAGAGCAAAAAATGGCGGAGTTGGAATATTATATCGATTTGGTTCGAGTAGCGACTGACAATAAAAGCGATCCATACAACAGTGAGCATTTGATAGCAAAAGCGGGGCAGATATTTAAACAGTTGTCTGTCGAGAATCAAGGTTTGATGACGGTGGATATTGAACAGACCAGAAGAGCCTTTTATCGTCGAGGTTATGCAGTTGCATTTGAACAGCTCCAGAAGGAAGCGGAGGTAGGCAATGTTCATATTGTGTTAGAGCTAGAAAAAAGAGTTCAATATTGGATGGAAGAAGCAGGGGAGGAACAGGGTTTAGTAGAGGAGGTGAAGAAGAATTTTAGCAAAGAGAAACAAAGGGCGTATACCAAGGGGATTGAAAAAATGACGGAACTTTTGCAGGTAGAAGATTTGGGACTAGAGGATATTCCTAAAGTAGAACGATGGATAAATAATATCTGCGAGTGGCAAAAGGAACTTGCTACAGAACAAATAGCCGAAAGCGAATTGGGGGCGTTTCGGCAGCAAGCATGGGAAGTTATTCGTGAGAATATGATGTCGGAAATTGAGGCGGTTTTGGCCGAGGGTGACCAGCCGACGCTAAAGAGATTAGTAGTGGCAATTGGCGGATATATTGTCAGTGCAGACAATAAAACTTTGCGTACTGACGAGTTGGACGGCAAGATGACGATGGTGCGAAATCGACTATTCGATAGTTTTAGAGACGGATTGAATGATGATGTGAAAATGGGGAAAGCAGATAAAGTGTCTTTCGCTATTAGATATTTTTATAAATTTTGTGGAGATGATGGGAGAGGTGAGCTGATAGGGTTGACTGACGGTCAACGAGAAATATTAAAAGAAATTGAAAAAGATGCATATAGGAATGGATTGAAGGTTCGGCTGACTAACATTGAACAGCTTGGAGCAGAGGCGAGAGTATCGCAATTAGAGGAAGGAATCCGAAAACTGTGGGTGGATGCAGACATACTTAAGAATATGGGGGAGATGGTAGATGAGGATTATCTGAAAATCGAGACAACCGAAGCAGCCTATCACTCTTTTGCTACAAAGGTGAGTGAAGCGGTCCAGTGTAAAGATGTGCATACTTTAGGGGTTGTTCTGGGCAAGCTTCATGAATTGATTAGGGATAAAATAGTGGGAGATGAAAAAGAACTTCTATCGGCGATGTACTTTGCTGTTGGTGAAGTAGTTGAGCGGGAGTTATCAAAGATAATTTCTGAGGGAAGATTTGAGGAATTTCGAAAAATAAGATTAGCAATGTCTTGGTCGCCTGACTTGTGGGATAAGGGATTAATAAATACTTTGGCTGAAACAGAAGCAGAGTGTCTTGAAAATTATATACATAGATTGTCGATACAGTTGCGGATGGAGGGTAAGAAATCGCATCTGATTGAACTCAGGGAATTAGAAGAAGAGATACGGAAGGTTGCTGTTTCTAAAAAGATTAATGTTAATGGCGAAATATTTGAAGGTGCTCAAAGAGAAGCAGAGCGTATATTGGGAATATTGAAAATGGCTATACTGTCTTATGAGAGAATAGGGCACTTGGGTAATCAATCACTTTCGGGGGCTATAGGAAACTGGGCAAAAGATATTCCTCTATTAGAAAAGATTTCAGGTGGGGCTGAGGATGTAGAAGTCATTAAGAATATAGTAGGGGAATATATGACAAGATGATAAAACAAATTTATGAAAAGAATTAAGGTTGCGCTTGTTGGGGTCGGTAATTGTGCTAGTGCTCTAGTTCAGGGTAGGTATTATTATCAGTCATCCGAACCTGATATTAGAGGTTTGATGAGGGTAGATATAGGCGGATATTCGGTTGGTGATATAGACTTTGTTGCCGCTTTTGATGTTGACAATCGTAAGGTAGGGAAGGATTTATCAGAAGCTATCTTTTCTGACCCCAACTGCACTACTAAGTTTTCAGATGTTCCTTATATGGATGTGATTGTGCTAAAAGGACCAGTTTTGGATGGTGTAGCAGATCACATGAGGAGCTCTTTTATGGTAGATGATTCTCAAATTGAAGTTGATGTTGCGCAAGAACTTAAGAAGAGTCGGGCGGATTTGTTGATATGTTATTTGCCAGTAGGTAGTGCAAAGGCTGCTAGGTTTTATGCCCAGGCTGCTATTGATGCAGGAGTCGGTTTTATCAATGCGATTCCAGAATTTATCTGTTCAGATGATGAGTGGATAAAGAAGTTTGAAGAGGCACATCTTCCTTGTGCCGGTGATGATGTTAAATCTCAGGTGGGAGCAACGATAATACATCGAGTGTTGGCAAGACTCATTGGTGACAGAGGGCATACTATTGACGACATGTACCAATTGAACATTGGAGGGAATACTGATTTTCTGAATATGACGGATGAGAGAAGGTTGGTTAGTAAGCGAAAGTCAAAAACTCAGGCAGTAATGTCGGCTATAGATTCATCACCATCAGTAAGAATCGGACCAAGTTACTTTGTTCCTCATCTCAAGGATAGGAAAATATGTTATATCAATATTCGGGGTAGACAATTCGGAGACGTGCCTTTTGATATTGATCTTAAATTGAGCGTGGAGGATAGCCCTAATAGTGCTGGTGTGATGATGGATGTAATACGGACAATGAAGATCGCATTGGATCGAGGTATTAGCGGTAATTTAGATGCACTTAGTGCTTACTGCTTCAAATCTCCCCATATCCAGATGAGAGAAGAGGATGCTCGTAGAGGATTGGACGAGTTTATTAACTCAGAGAGATTGTAATGGAGATAATTATTGTACATAAGGTTGGGTTGGAGAGTGAACAGTCTTATGAGTTTGTGGAGCGTAAGGGCTTGGGGCATCCAGATACATTGGCTGATGCTTTAGCCGAAGAGCTGTCATGTAGGTATTCTCAATATACCAAAGAAAAATTTGGAGCTGTTTTGCACCATAATTTTGATAAGGTGGGTCTACTTGGTGGTTCCTCTTATGTTAAATTCGGTTCTGGAATAATGGTCCAGCCAATTCGGGTTTTATTGAACGGAAGAGCTTCAACAAAATTTGGAAATATAAGTATACCAATTGAAGCTTTGCTGATCGATTGGACAAAAGATTTTTTTCGTAAGACTTTACCGATTGTTAACCCAGATGTTGATTTGGAATTTCATATGAATTTGAGTAATAAAAGTAGTCCGGGAAGAACAGACGAAAAACAAGCGGATAAGGGAATGAGAAAATATTGGTTTGAGCCACGTAGTCTTGAGGATCTGCAGGAATTGAAGAAATTGTTGTCGAACGATACCTCACTTGGTGTCGGGTATGCTCCTTTGTCAAAACTGGAAAATCTAATTTTAGAAGTAGAGGGTCTGTTAAATTCTCCGAGATTTAAGTCAGATAAGCCGTGGCTCGGATCAGATATTAAATTGATGGGGTTTAGGATGGGGGAAGCTTACAGACTGACTTTGTGTGTACCCCAGATTGCCAATTTTGTTTCTGATGCTGAAAGCTATAAGAGCAATTTGTATTTAATTCGAGAGACGATTGTTAAAATTTTTGAAAAAAACAGTATTTCTGATTTTGAAATTTTTATTAACACGAGAGATAATTTTGAAACTTCGGAGTTATATCTAACTGCTACAGGGTCATCTATTGAAAGTGGTGATGAGGGGTTGGTGGGCAGAGGAAACAGAATAAACGGTTTAATATCTCCAATGCACTTGATGAGTATGGAGGGTGCATGTGGGAAGAATCCGGTCTACCATATTGGAAAGGTTTATTATGTTGCAGCTAACGAAATTTCTAAAAAGATTTATGATCGGTTTAATATTAGCAATGAAGTTAGTTTGGCAAGCCAAAGCGGGAGGGAGTTGTTGGACCCGTGGAAAATAATAGTGTCTGTGCCATCTGATTTTCAAGATAAAGCGGAGTTGAAACACCTGATTGAAAAAGAAATCATCTCAATACCAGAGATAATTACTGATGGTTTATTATCTGGTAAATTTAGGCTTTTTTGATGCGGGGAAAAGTATTTATTTCTGGTGGCGGGTCTGCGGAAGAGAGCCTGTTTCTTGATAGGTTATTTGCTGATTCTCTAAAGATTAAGAAAGTGCTCTATCTTCCTTTCGGGCTTGAGCGAGATTTAGTAGATTACGATAGTTGTTATGACTGGTTATCGCGGACATTACAACAGTCATCTGGTCAAAAAATAGAGATAGATATGTGGGTTAATATGAAGAATATTGCTTGGGACGACGTAGTGTCTTGTGGAGGGATATATATTGGTGGTGGGAAGGATGCTGGTAGGATGCTTGCTAGACTAAGAGAGGTCGGATTAGATTTGGTATTGAATAGATTTTTGGCTCAGGGTGGTTCTATCTATGGGGGGAGTTCGGGGGCAATCTTGTTGGGGTCTAGGGTAGATACTTTTGTGAGCAAGGATATGCAGTTGGGCGATCTTAATGGGTTGGGTTACATTGGATCTATGGTCGTATTCTGTCATTACGGTTTACATTGTCATGATGAGGAAATAGAAAAGTATGTTCAATATTTTGATCTCCCAGCGGTTGCTATCCCAGAGTCCTCTGGGTTGGTGGTCACAGGAGGTAGGGCTCAAATAGTTGGTAGGGAGGCTGTAAAAGTCTTTAGTCCAGATAAGCATAAAGAAGAATTTTTGCCCAATCAGTGTTTTGAAGTATATGATTGAGGGGGTCTAATATTAACTTATGATGATGAAGGGTAAAGAAAACGATATCAAAGATGAGGAGAAGAAGATTACCAGTCGTAGTGCGGACTATTCACAATGGTATCAAGATATTGTGAGGGTGGCCGATTTGGCTGAGAATTCGCCTGTGAAGGGATGCATGATTATTAAACCCAATGGCTATTCTATTTGGGAAAAAGTTCAGGTTGCATTAGATAAAATGATCAAAGAGACTGGGGTGAGAAATGTTTATTTTCCCCTTCTGATTCCTGAACGGTTTTTGAAAAGGGAAGCTGAACATGTGGAGGGTTTTGCCCCAGAGGTTGCTGCAGTTACGTATGCGGGTGGTAAAAAATTACAAGAAGCTTTAGTGATTCGTCCTACATCAGAGACGATTATTTATGATGCATTTTCGAATTGGATACAATCACATAGAGACTTGCCGGTTTTGATTAATCAGTGGGCAAATGTGGTGCGGTGGGAACTTCGACCAAGACTTTTTTTGAGAACGACTGAATTTTTGTGGCAAGAAGGTCATACAGCTCATGTTTCGGAAGAAGAAGCCGATATTCGGGCGAGGTTGATGTTGAAAGTTTATGAGAAGTTTATGAAAGATGTTTTGGCAATTCCTGTAATTTCTGGTGTCAAAACTGATGCAGAAAAATTTGCCGGAGCCGTTTCTACCTATACTGTTGAAGCGATGATGCAGGACGGCAAGGCTTTGCAGATGGGTACGTCTCATAATTTGGGACAAAATTTTGCCAAAGTTTTTGATATAACTTTTTCAGATGCAGAAACTGGTGAGAAGAAAATGGTCTGGCAAACCAGCTGGGGTGTAAGTACTCGTATGATTGGCGGATTAATTATGGTACATAGTGATGATACTGGATTGGTTTTACCGCCTAGAGTAGCATTTATTCAAACGGTTTTGATACCGATTATTACTGGCGTTGAGGATACTGATGGAAAATTAGTTGATCAGGTGAAGAAGATAAAAGAGGCTCTAGATAAGGCTGGTATTGTTTCAGTTGTTGATGATAGTAATGGTAGAGCTGGGGCAAAGTTTTTTACATGGGAAAAGCAAGGAGTTCCGATTCGTGTGGAAGTTGGGCCAAGGGATTTAGATAAGCAGCAAGTTATTCTAGTGAGAAGAGATACGGGAGAGAAAATGGTTGTAGACTACAAAGAAGTCGTTCGGCAGGTAAAGGTTTTGCTAAAAGATATACAAAGTGGTTTGTATCGTAAAGCTCTAAAGTCTCAGAAGGACCGTATAAGGAAAGCGGATAATTGGGATGAGTTTGTAGAGTTGATTAATAGCGGTAATTTTGTTTTAGCGCATTGGTGTGGAGATACTGCGGTTGAAAAGGAAATTCAGGAGAAAACAGGAGCTACTATTAGGTGTATTCCTTTTGATCAAAAGAGGGAAAAGGGGAAATGTATTCTTTCTGGAAGGCCTTCCAATGGTCGGGTGTTTTTCGCTAAAGCTTATTAATTAGATCTTGATAAATCTGGGTGTGTTGGCTGACTGCCTGATTGAATTCTCGGATGCGAACATTTCCGGCTGGTTTTAACATTTTTTCTTTAGATATTTTTATTAGTGATTTTAGATAATTTTTTTCCCACTCTGGCCAGTTATTGTCTGGACATTGCCAAAATGTGATTTCGTCCCACTGTTCTTTGTAATAGCCAACATTTGATATTGAGACGTGACATCCGCAGTCTCTAGCGAGCTCTAGTTGCCCACTGTGTGTTCCCCATAGGTATGGCAAGATGATGGAGTGTGATCTCACAAAAGCTTTGATGAGAGTTTCGTTAGGCACGTTAGATTGCTGGATAGATATAATTCGTGGGTGATTTATGATGCGCATGAATTGTCGTATATTATCATTCGTTTTTGTTTCCGACACTGGTTTGAATATAAGTTGTAAGCGTATATTCTTTAGTTCATTACATTTCAAAAAAGCATTTATCGAATGTATAAATTCTCTATTTTCACGGAAGTTGCCAATTAGCATAGTGAATAGTTTTTGATTTTTTTTAACTCTCTTAGATATTTTTCGGACTAGCTTGGGGTGTGCCATGAACCCTAGGGGGATTATAGATATGGGTGCGTTATGATTTCCCCAATTTTTACGAATCCAAGAAGCACAGCCTAGGGTGGGACTAATGATTTTATCGGCAAATAAGAATAAGGTTTTTTGGTATTGGTTGTTCTCGTAGTTTTTTATTCTTTGGGGGGTTCTGCTATGACATGTCCAAACAATGGGCTTACGGTGTTCTCTGAAGTATTCTAGGGTCTTTATGAATTGTCTGAGCGGCACGTGGTCAAAGGAAAAATGAATATGGACTATGTCATATGTGTTCGGGGGATGTTTTGTGTGAAGAAATTTTTTTGTAAACTTTCCTTTGTTCTCAAAATAATCTGTGTCGGGATTTACGAATCGAATTGAATTAGAGTAGTTATTGAATTTGCTAGTGTAGGGGTGTCTTGAAGGAAAGCTTAATACTCGTATGACTTTTGTCATAGCAGAAAAGGTTATGGAATTATTTAACTGTATTATAAGACAAATAGATATCCTGTGATGTGAAAAAACACCCAGCCGAGGGCTAGGTGTTTTGTTTGTAAGTTTAGCTATTGCAGCTTTAATCTACTTCGCCATCTCCTGCGTTGAGATGCATTGTAGATGTGTTTACAGGAGCTGTTGGGATAAGGGTAGATTTGGTTGCGGCTAGTGAATAACCGATAAGAACTCCGAGCAAAATAATAACTGCTAGTACAGCCAAAAGTTCGTTTTCAAGCAAGTGTAGAATTAAATTTTTCTTGGAAGATCTTTTTCTCATCACACTTTTAAGTTATTACTAATACTCTCCTTCTTCTGAACCACCAGTTCCCCGATTGCGCATAATGTTGTCAGTGGCGGCGCTGGAGCTTTTAGCATTGATGAATAAGCCGCTTATTAAATTACCAAGTGTTTTGATAGCACTTGGTTTGTTGACGGTTTTGTTACCGACAGCCATTTCTATGAACGATTGCTTTATCTCGTTGATTGCTAGGTTGAAGCGAGTAGCGATCTTACCCGTGGTAGTGGGCTGGGTTGCAACAAGGGCTTTGATCTCGTTCTGTTTGGCAATTGTGCTTCCAGTCTTTGTAAAACGCTCGGCAATTACAGCTGGGCTGTAAGCAGCGTTAGCAATTGCAGTCGCTTGAGCAATAACGGATTTTGCTTCTATAGTGGTAGAAGTACTTAGAGTGGCAGCTTCGGCTGGGCTACCTGTTAAGACTTTACTAATTTTGTTGAGCATGGGTTGTGCTCCATTGTTAGCAACAGTGTCGGTAGTTGTTTTGTCAGCAGTATTGCTTGGAGTGGTTACCGTAGTAACAGGAGTTTCTTTGGGTTCAACTACTGTAATGGTGGCAGAAGCAGATCTGAGACCAGCGGTAACTTTTACTGTGACAGTTCCAGCACCAGTGGTGGAAACTACACCACCCGAGTTGACGGTAGCGATACCGGTAGGGGTAGTATTTAGAGACCACTTAAGAGTAAGTTTGTCGGCAGAAATTGCTGTACCATCTGCGTCAATAGCGATTACAGCAAATGTGCGAGCAGTACCAACGGCAGTAGTGGCGGTAGTGGGGAGCAGGGATAGTGTGGCTATTTCCTCGGTACTGATGACATTGCTAGATGGGGGATTGATACTGATGCCTTGGATAGTATTTTTGATACCCTCAAACTCAAGAACAAGGCTACTGACAGAGGTCAAAACTACTGGACTGTTTGGGCTGGTAATGCTGATACCATTAAGCATGGCTCCAGTAGAATTTCCCAAAACATAGGCAGCTCCGCTGAATTGGTTAGCAAGGTTGATTGTAGCGGTATATTTGCCAGATGTCGTACCCATCAGACCATTGGTGGCTGTGGTAGCAACGGATGAAGGGGTAACATTCAATTTTCTTACACGATAAACTCCTTCACCAGTAATACTTGAGGCGAAGGACAGGGTATTGTAGGAACCACTGCCAATAGAGAGAGAGCTGGTGGCAGTAGCAGTTTCTTGGGCGGTGAGCTGGTTATTACTTACAGCCTCGGTGCCGGCAAAAGTATATCCGACTACGGCTGCTAGTAATATAAGGACAGCCAGAGTGACTTCTAGCTCATGTTTAACCCAAGCGATTCCCCTGTGAAGAAAGTTGTGCTTTTTCATATGTGTTTTTATTTTCTGTCGGCTTTATTTTTGCCAACTTTATGTTATTTTAGCACAGAAAACTGGTTTTGTCAATGTTAGGGAGCTATGGTTGATTTTTTGTAGGGAACAGGGTAAATTGGGGGCTGTTGATAAAAACACATGTTTAAGAGGATTACAGTAATTAGCCTTATCGTGGTCGCCCTGTTGGGGGCGGTGATTGTTGATTTTCCTTCAGCAGCCAAATTTGTCGGTTTGAAGCCAACTTTCAAAATCCGGGAAGGTTTGGATTTGCAAGGTGGAACTCAGCTGGTTTACCAGACAGACCTGTCTAAGGTGAAGCAGGAAGATCAGGCTAATGCCGCGCAAGGTGTAGTAGAGGTTATTGATCGACGAATCAATGCTTTGGGTGTGACTGAGCCAGTGATCCAGAAGACCAGAGACAATTCACGAGTAATTGTGGAATTGCCTGGTATTAAGAATATAGATGAAGCAATCCAGTTAATCGGCCAAACAGCTCAACTTGAGTTTCGTGAAGGAATAGAAGGAAAGAGCTTGAAAGATGGCAAGTATTCTTCACTGAATTATGACGACTGGAAGGATACAGGATTAAATGGTTCGCATTTTGTTAGGGCAGAAGTGCAGTTTCAGCAAAGTCAGAGCATGGTAGTGCCAAAGCCAGAGATTGGCATTCAGTTTGACGCCGAAGGTAGGAAGATTTTTGCTGAAGTGACAGGGCGGAATGTTGGGAAGCCAATAGCAATCTTTTTGGATAAGAATTTGTTGTCTGCACCTAATGTAGAGGAGAAGATAGATAGCGATTCTGCTGTTATTACCGGACAATTCGATTTGCAGGAAGCGAAAACTTTAGCGATTCAGCTGAATGCTGGTGCCCTGCCGGTACCAATCAGTTTGGTGTCGCAGAATAACATTGGGGCGACCTTGGGGACAGAGTCGGTGCAGAAGAGTATAGTAGCGGGATTACTAGGATTGCTGTTGGTGATATTGTTCATGCTTATTTACTACCGGTTACCTGGTTTCTTGGCGTCTCTTGCTTTGGTTTTTTATGCACTTCTTTCCATGGCAATATTCATTGCTATTCCGATTACTTTAACTTTGCCTGGTATTGCTGGTTTCATTCTTTCTATAGGGATGGCTATTGATGCCAATATTCTGATATTTGAAAGGATGAGAGAAGAATTGCGGTCGGGAGCTCCCCTGATCTCTGCGATTGATACAGGCTTTTCCAGGGCATGGAGCTCTATTCGTGACTCCAACTTTTCTTCACTTATTACTGTTATTATTTTGTATTACTTCGGTTCCGGGTTGATAAAAGGCTTTGCGGTAACATTGGGTATCGGTATTTTGGTGAGCTTGTTCACTGCGCTTACAGTTACCCATACTATGCTTAGAGCAGTAGCGGGAACAAACTTAAAGAATAAATTAGAATGGTGGATGGGAGGGGCAGGAAAATGAATATTGTAAGAGCAACTAAAATTTCGCTGGGAATCTCTTCTGTAATGGTAGTAGTGAGCCTAGTGGTTATTTTCACTTTCCGCTACCATTTGGGAATTGATTTTGCCGGAGGAACAGCATTAGAAGTTGAAACTGGTTCGGCTACTACCTACCAGCTTCCAGAAGGACAGAATTTAAACCAGTATTTTACTGCTACATATAAAGAAGCTACTGGGCAGGAAGTCATTATTCAAAGTGCTGGGAGCAATGAACGGTTTATCCTTCGCAGTAAAGCGATTACAAATGATCAAAAGAATGCATGGATTACAAAAACCAAAGTAGGTATTCCTGCTCTTGCTGAATTGCAGTTTGCTAGTATTAGTCCGACTGTGGGTGCAGATGTGGTAAGAAAAGCAATTTTAGCTGTTATTGTGGCGATGTTGGCAATTTTGCTTTATCTGGCTTATGCCTTCCGTAAAGTCCCAAAACCGACCAATTCATGGAGGTTTGGCGTGACGGCAGTGGCGGCACTATTAGCACATGATGTGATTATTTTGTTGGGCATCTATTCCCTGCTAAGCCACTTCTTTGGAGCAGAGATAGACAGCATGTTTATTACTGCGCTTTTGACTTTGCTTGGTTTCTCGGTGCATGATACGATTGTTACTTACGATAGGCTGAGGGAGAATTTGATCAAACGTGGAGCAGCAGACTTCGAACAGGCTGTGAATGATAGTATTGTAGAGACTATTACCCGTTCAATTAACACCACGTTTACTTTGGTGCTGGTACTTCTTGCGATGACTCTAATGGGTGGAAGGACTACTTTCTTCTTTACGTTGTCACTTCTAATTGGTGTCGTGCTTGGAACCTATTCTTCTATCTTTGTGGCATCTCCTCTGCTACTAATGTGGCAGAAGTCGGCTGACAGACAGAAGTCGGTTTAGTTTTTGCGAGCTGAAATTACCTGGTCGACTGCATAGCGGTATTTGCAGAAATCACAATCTGGATCTGGATCAGGAATATCTTCGGAATTTAGACATTCCTTTATTTTTACCAAGGTTGGTTCGATCCAATCTGTTTTTCCTTTATAGGGGATGATTTTGATATCAAATTCTAGTTTGGCATCAAATGCTTTTAAATCTCGTTTGCCATTGCAATAAACAAAGTAAGCGGTGTCATTGACGGTGAAACCGTTTTTGCGGAATAGCCATTGATACACCTCCACTTGTCGCTTGTATCCATCTTGCCACTCGGCATCTAGGGTTACTTCTTTATCTTTACTGGTAGCCTTATAGTCCACGATGATTAGTTCACCTTGGGGATTTACCCAGAGATCGTCTATACCTCCATATATTCTAAGATTAGTAGCGGGATCGATGTATTGGATTCCAGAACGGGCATTGCGCCAGGTTTCTAAATCCTCATGTTGGTAGGGAACGGCATCTATGCCGTAAGCTTGCATCATGGGATGGGTAGTTCCATTAGCACGATGGATATCGAATTCTTTTTTGAGCAGATGGTCGACTGCCGAGTTAAGACTAAAAGGATATCCAGGTGGCTGAGCAACACCAAGACGAACATCGATATAAAAACAACGGGGGCAATTCACAAATGAATCTATCTTGCTCCGGCTTATTTTGTGCGGATTCTCGGAAGCGGGATCATAAAGATCTCGGCTACGTTTTCCTTGGTAGTAATCAGACATTTTTCTCTTGTATTTTAGATGCTTTTGTATCATAGCATACCACTAGAAGGCGGTATGATAAGATACAGGAGATGGGAAGGAGTTTTCAGAAGCCAAGGGGGACACAAGATATTCTGCCAAGCGAGCAGAAGTATTGGCTGTTCGTTGAAGATACTTTCCGAGAGATGATGCTCTCGGCTGGCTTTGGGAAGATAATTACTCCAACTTTTGAGGATACAAATCTCTTCTCAAGAAGCGTTGGGGAAGCAACAGATATTGTGGGAAAGGAAATGTATACCTTCAAGGACAAGGGTGGCAATTCTATTACCCTTAGACCAGAAGGAACGGCAGGTGTAGTGAGAGCGTACATAGAGCATGGGATGCACAAAGAACCACAGCCAGTAAAACTATTCTATTTCGGTCCAATGTTTAGGTATGATCGGCCTCAGGCAGGAAGGTGGAGAGAGTTCTATCAAGCGGGAGTAGAACTATTTGGAGAATTAGATCCCACAACAGATGCCCAGATGATCGCGGTAATGATGAAGTTCTACGAGAAGCTTGGGCTAAAGGACCTGAAGGTACGGGTGAATAGTATTGGAGATGCTCGGAGCAGAAACAAGATGAATAAGGCGCTAATAGACTTTTTGTCGGCGCATAGGCGGAGACTCTGTAATGACTGCAAGAATCGTTTGTCTAAAAATCCTCTTCGGGCACTAGACTGCAAAGAGAGAGGATGCCAGGCGATTCTGGATGAAGCAGGAAGTATGTTGCTGGATAATCTGACTCCAGATTCCAGGAACTATTTCACCAAAGTTTTGGAATATTTGGACGATATGGGAATAAATTACGAATTGAGTCCGAGACTTGTTCGTGGATTAGACTACTACACTCATACTGTGTTTGAGGTAGTTAGTGACAACGAAGACAATGCATTGGGCGGGGGCGGGAGATATGACGGACTGGTAAAAACATTGGGTGGTCCAGATGTTCCGGCTGTTGGTTTTGCCTTGGGCGTTGAAAGAGTTATTGATCTAATGAAGAAACAGGGAGCAGTGGTGCCAGAACCAGCCAGAAGCGATATCTTTGTTGTGCAGTTGGGAGATGAGGCGAAGAAAAAAGCGATTAAAATAATTACCCAAGTGCAAGATGCTGGATTTCGAGTAGCACATGCTCTGGGGAGGGAGAGTATTAAAGGACAGCTTAGGGTGGCAGATAGGTTGGGAACAAAGATAGCGATTATTATCGGGGAAAGAGAAGTGCATGATGGAGGGGTCATAATCCGGGATCTTAAAGATGGTACTCAGGAATCGGTATTGGATCGAAACTTATTGAAGGCAATTCAACGTAAGCTAAAGGAGAGTAAATGAACGACGATAAATGGGGAGAGATACTGGACCGGATAGAGGATCAATTCGGTATTTTAGACAGAGGAGATGAGAGCATCCCAGATGTTCCCAATGGCAAAAGAGAGTTTGTTATTTTTGAAGGACCGATGGGACGCATGATGCTAGAACGAATAACACGTCCTAAAATTTTGGGTGAAAAAAGTTTTGGTGGGAGTAAATATGGAACAGGGAGTGGAGTGGAAAAAATTTACTCACCAGATGAAACTACAAAGACAATGAAGGTGTATAGAGAAGTAGATGACGAATGGGAAGAAGTAAAAGCAGATAACTTTTTGGGATAGATATATGGAAGACTGTATTTTTGCTAAGTTTACACGAGGAGAAATAAAGCCGGATAAGATTCGGTATGAAGACGATGAGATGTTGGCTTTTGACGATATTCATCCGAAAGCACCAACCCATATCTTGATATTGCCTAAAAAGCCGATTC
>CAYSVM010000003.1:0-49655 GCA_964434605.1 uncultured Candidatus Saccharibacteria bacterium | reverse complement strand
AGACTTCACCAATCTCGCTGCTAAAACAGCTGGCGTATATTCTGGCCAGCTAGTCATAACTATTTTCTAGCTTTTCCGTCAAAACAATCATTCAAAAGACCACTAATGTGGTCTTTTTAAAACTCTTTGCAAGCTATAAGCCGGATTCTGTCGAGGTAACCATCTATCTAGATCTCACATTGCTGTAAGACTCAAGCGTTGGGGTCTAAATATATCCAGTTGGAACTTACGCTGTTGATACATTCAGTCCAGCCCAACTTGCACCGAGAAGGGTTTACCAGAATTTCCATCTCACGATGGAGCCTTGCGGGTGGCAAGAGGCGCGAATCCTCAGGTTTGGCCTGATTCTTCACACAACACATCCCACAACTTTTCACCTTTCTCTCGCCTTAGCGAAATAGTATAGTCTCTGTGGCACTTTCCCTAGGGTTGCCCCTGGTCGCCGTTAGCGACTTCCCAAATTCCAAACGGTGTCCGGACTTTCCTCCCTATACCAATTGATATAGGGCGGTTACACACTTGCAAAGAGCAAATATATTATACATTTTTTCGCTCCAGATGTAAATAATCTAAGATATGGCATAATAGATGTATGGATAAAACCATTACCCCATTTTTTATCGGTGTAGCTGGAGGTACCGGCTCAGGAAAAACCTATGTAGCCCAAGAACTGCAAAAAGCCGATCCCACCAAAATCCTTATTCTGTCTCATGATAATTACTACAGGAGCCGTGAGAATATTCCATTAGAAGAACGGAAAGACTTGAACTACGACGAGCCAAGCGCCTTAGACGGAGAACTCTTTTACCAGCATTTATCTGCATTGAAAAACGGTGAGGCGATTGAAATGCCCCAATATGACTTTGGTGACCATACACGCAAACCAGAGACCAGACATATTGAACCGCTTCCAGTAATCATTGTCGAAGGCATTCTCATCTTAACCGATCCCCGAGTACGCAACCTTTTAGATCTAACAATATTTATTGATATCGATCTGGATATTCGTTTGGCTCGCAGATTAAAAAGAGATGTTGGAACACGCGACAGAACATTTGAAGAATCCCTAAATCAATATCTTACTTCTGCTCAACCTATGCACGACAAATATGTCGAACCAGGGAAAGAAGAAGCAGATTTGATTATTAACAACAATCGTGGGATCGAAGAACTTCAGGACGCACTAGAAACTGTTCGTGGACGTATTCTCGAAGTACTTGGCAAATACCAGTAGATTAGCTAATCTATTGGGGTTGAAATATGGGCGGTTAGCTCAGTTGGTAGAGCGTCACATTGACGTTGTGAATGTCAGAGGTTCGAATCCTCTACCGCCCACCATATAAGCCACTTGGGGGGCTAGGTTCCAATATGAAGCGATTTAATCAGATATTTACAATACTTCTTTTACCAGTAGACTTCTTAATGGTCTGGGGCGCTTTTCTAGCAGCTTATTACATCCGTATTGGTTGGACAACTACAGATGTCATCTATATCCAGCCCATCCATGAATACGCGAAATATACTGCCGAACTATCTCTTCTATGGCTAGTAGTATTTTTTATCTTTGGATTGTATAAATTTCGTGGGCTCAAGCAAGGAGAATTGTTTGGAAAAGTTATCACCGCAACATCAGTTGCTCTAGCGCTGTTTATTATTGGATTATTTCTAGTACAAACTTCTTTCTTTTCTCGTTTGATTGTCGTTTATTTTTGGGGACTAAGCATTTTAATGGTTCCCTTAGGTAGAGCGTTTATCAACTTCGTTAAACAATGGCTACAATATTACGGCACCGGAGTAGA
Organism: uncultured Candidatus Saccharibacteria bacterium; assembly: GCA_964434605.1. Classification (GTDB taxonomy): domain Bacteria; phylum Patescibacteriota; class Kazan-3B-28; order Kazan-3B-28; family Kazan-3B-28; genus JAKLDB01. Next base: position 47,856 of record CAYSVM010000003.1, on the reverse strand, counting down.
AGGAGTCTGGCTGATTGCTGAAGGCAACATTGCTATAGTTTTGAGAAACTACATCAAATCCCGTCGACCGGGCAAGAAATTGCTCGGCATCAGTGGCTTCTTTGATGAAGAAAACCTACTTACCCAAACCCAACTGAATCGAATCATTCTTGGTGCAGAATTAGATAAAGAAAAAATGTTGAAACTAATCCGCTTCTGTGAAGACCGTGGGATTACTCTCCAATATGTTCCAAGTCTGACCAGCCTTTATACCTCCCACATCACTATAGATACGGTTGCCGGATATCCGTTAATCGAAATTGCTCCCACACCCCTTTCAGGATGGGGGAGAATCGTCAAAAGATTTATTGATATCGTTTTGAGTATTTTGGGAATTATTATCTTATCTCCCGTAATGCTAATTGTCGCAATTGCTATCAAGCTCGATTCCAAAGGACCTGTAATCTATTCCCAAAAAAGAGTTGGCGAACTCGGCAAGTTATTTACCTTCTACAAATTCCGTTCAATGTATGCAGAAATGAGCCCGGGTCTGGGAGGAAAGAGAGCAGAAGAACTACTGGAAAAACTACGGGCGGAGAAAAATGAAGCGAGTGGTCCAATGTTCAAAATGAAAGATGATCCTCGCATTACAAAAGTAGGAAAATTCATCCGCAAAACCTCATTAGATGAATTGCCTCAGCTATTTAATATTTTTGTTGGTAATATGAGCGCGGTAGGGCCACGCCCAGCCCTTCCCAATGAGGTTGTTCAATATGGCGATGCAGCAAAAAGAAGACTGCTAATTAAGCCCGGTATGACCGGACTCTGGCAGGTCTCTGGACGAAGCGACACAGGATTTGATGACTATGTGCAAATGGACGTCTATTATCTAGAGCATTGGTCTATCTGGCTCGATTTCAAGATCATGCTCCTGACCTTCAAGGCAGTTTTCGCTCGTAAGGGAAGCTACTGATACAATAGGTCTATGGCAGAAAGGCTTCAGGAGCTCAAAGTGGCGATTGTGGCAGACTGGCTAACGGACCGAGGGGGAGCCGAGCGGGTGATTTTGGCATTGGCGGATATCTTTCCCCAAGCAGATATTTTCACTTCCGTTTATAAAGCAGAATCTTTTCCAGAACTCTCTCAACGAAAGGTAATTACTACCTACCTGCAAAAATGGCCATTAAAATTCAAACACCAACTTTTCCCCACCCTTCGTCCAAAAGCATTTGAAAGTCTGAATTTAGACAAATACGATTTGGTTATCTCTTCCGCCTCTGCTGAAGCAAAGGGCATTCTTACTCAACCCTCAACCTTACACATTTGTTATTGCCACACTCCAACCCGATATTTCTGGAGCCACTACCACGAATACCTAAAAGCAAAACAATTTGGGATTTTAGATCCAATTGCCAAACTTTTTATCCCTTCAACGATTCACAATCTGCGCAAGTGGGATAGGGTAGCGGCAGATAGAGTAGATTTCTTTATCGCCAATTCTCGTCATACCCAAAATCGTATTCGCAAATATTACAATATGGATTCAACGGTCATTAATCCCCCTGTCGATTTCAATAGATTCTCAGGCGAGTCACAAGTGGGGGACTACTATTTAGTCTTAGGGCGACAAATGCCTTACAAGCGAACTGATCTAGTTGTAGAAGCATTTTCCGCTCTTTCCTCCAAACTGAAGATAGTGGGAGACGGCTCGGAAATGGAAAAGTTGAAAAAGATGGCTTCGGGAAAAGAAAATATTGAGTTTTTGGGCAAGATTTCAGACGCAGATACCACAAAAATAGTTTTGGGATGCAAGGCGGTAATTTTCCCGCAAGAAGAGGATTTCGGGATTGTTCCGCTGGAAGCAATGTCTGCCGGCAAACCAGTTATAGTATACAGCAAAGGTGGTGCGCTGGAAACTGTAATTGACGGACAAACTGGAATTCTATTCTCAGAACAATCGGCTACTTCTTTAACTGAAGCAATTCACAAATTTGAGCAAACTATTTTTTCTCCTGAAGTTTGTCGCGAGCGTGCCAAACAATTTGATTTGCCCGTTTTCAAGCAAAAGATTATCGAATTCGTTGAAGCACATTTAGACACTAAACCGGAGCCAAGGAAGCTATGAGAATAGGAGTGGATCTTCGACCTCTTCTTACTGGAAAGATTTCCGGTATTGAGCAATATACAATCTCTGTTCTAAAAGAGCTTATAAAAAAAAGTAACCACACCTATGTGTTGTTTTATGTTTCCTACAAAGACCAAGACAAAATCTTAGTAGATCTCATAGAAAAATTCCCTATCCTAACAAGTCCGAATGTTGAGATTCGTAAACTCAAATGGTCCAACCTTTCTCTTTCTCTGCATCTCATGTTCAAATCTTTTGACTGGCCTAAGGCAGATATTGTCTGTGGGGGATTGGATGTAATGTGGATGCCTTCTCCCCGCCTTTTGCCCCTATCAAAAAAGTGTGCCAAGGTAACGACTTTTCATGACCTTATCTTCCTCCTCTTCCCCCAATTCTATTCTCTATCTTCTCGTCTCTGGCAATGGCAGATGGGATATCCTTTTGAAGCCCGTACCTCAGATGCCCTTATTTCCATTTCCCAAAACACCAAAAGAGATATGGTGAAGCTTCTTAAAACCGATCCTGGAAAAATCCATGTCATCTACGAAGGAGTGGATAAAGAATATTTCCAAACCCCAAATGAAAATCTCTTTTCCAATCTAAAAAACAAATGGCAACTACCAGACAAATATATATATTTTGTGGGTAGTATCGAACCGCGTAAGAATTTAATTACTGTAGTACGAGCCCTACACCAATTCAAACAGACGAACGGTGATACAATTAAACTGGTTGTTTCTGGAGGAAAAAGCTGGATGACAACTGAACTTTATAAAACTATCCAAGATCTAGGTCTCGCCGAAGAAGTTATCTTTACTGGACCAGTTTTAGAAGCAGAAAAGATATCTCTAATGCAACACGCTTTTGTCTTTACTTTCCCGTCTTTCTACGAAGGCTTCGGTCTCATGATCCTAGAAGCCTTTGCCTGCGGATGTCCGGTAATATGTAGCAATGTCTCATCTCTGCCTGAAGTCGCTGGTGATGCCGCAATCCTTATCTCCTCAACCGACGTGAACGGACTAGTAGATGCAATAGAAAAAATGCTTACCAACCCTACTCTGCGCGAAAATCTTACTGCTAAAGGAAAGGTAATCGCTCGCCAATTAGATTGGGAAACTACTGCCCAAAAGACCCTACTGGTCTTGGAAGAAGCAAAAAAGAATAATGCCAAGCAAGTATTACAACGTAAAACCCAAAGCTAAAGTCCGCCTGTATTACGGTCGGCCTCAAGCTAGTGATCCCGAACCAAAGCACAGTGAGAGGGGCCAGATTCTAGATTTAGCATTCCTGCATACCAGATCTTCTGTAGTAGCACGTCCCGCTTCCCATGTAGCAACTAACGCTATGTCTTGGCTGGTAATTACCGGGCTCACTCTCTTTGCCGTTCTGGCATACATAGGAGGAGTGTTTGCTTACCAAAATGTTTTACAGATAAAGAAAGATACTATCTCCACGGTTAATCGGGGAGTAGGGAGAATTGAAGCTGCTGCCCAAGCAGTAGCACTAAAGAACCTACCAGAAGCAAAAACTAATCTCATTGCTGCTGAAAACCTTTTTGCCTCTGCTCAAAAAGACATTCTTTCTCTTGGACAAACCAACCTATATATGTCTGGTCTTGCGGGAGATCAGTTCCGAATTATTGCCGGACAAAAACTTATCGATGCTGGTCTTAATCTAGCGCAAGGTGGACAACTGCTTGTTTCTGCTACAGAACCGGTAATGAAATATTTAGATACATCCAATCCAACTGCAAACCAAACAACTCAAGATTTCCTACCCCAAGCAATCCAAATTCTCGGTGCTAGTTCGGGTACTTTAGAAAAAGCTTTATCTAAAATTGCCAAAGCAGATGACTTATTGCAATCTATTGAGCCAACAGCCCTTGGAACAGAATACTCTACCATATTGAATGTAGCGCAAGGAAAAGCCAGGACTCTGCACGATCTAATTGCTATGGGCACTACCGTAGCCAAACAACTACCCCGAGCTCTAGGGAATCCAAATCCTCGGACCTATCTGATTCTCAACCAAAACGATACCGAATTACGTCCAACGGGAGGTTTTATGGGAAGCGTTGCAATAGCCACTATCCATCGTGGGAAAATTACAGATTTTTATGTCGACGACACTTACCGTATCGACGGCCAACTTGCTGGATCCCAAACAGGGGAGAAGGTGATTCCAAACGCCAACTTTGACCCAGATTTTCCCTCATCTGCTAAACATATTGCCAATCTATACGAAGAAGCAGGCGGAGGAACACCAGACGGTGTTATTGCTATCAACACCCAAGTCATGTCGGCAATCATGCAGGTTATTGGAGATATCAAACTGCCCGAAAGAAACCTTACCATTACTGCAGACAACTTTGCTCATGTTGTATATGGGGAAGTTCAGAAGGTAGAAAAAACAACCAATCCCAAAGCCATACTAGGAGAACTTAGTCCCATTTTAATGCAGAGAATAATGTCTCTGGGTAAAGATGATTTAAACAAGCTCGCTCCATTGTTGCTTGATCAAATCAACGAAAAGAACATCATGCTCTACACTCGCAATGCTGACTTACAGAAAATAGTTTCTCAAATGAACTGGTCTGGACAGCTAAAAGAAACGCTACCCAAACAAGATTTTCTCATGGTAGCACGTGCCAATATGGGAGGAGTAAAAAGTAGTTACAATATTACCGATACAATCGAACAGCAGATTAATATCAACACTTCTGGTGAAATTACTGAAAAACTGATTCTAACCTACGCCCATACCGGTACCGGAAAATCTCCTGATGGCATAAACAAAGACTACGTTCGTGTGTATTTGCCAAAAGGAACGATAATGAAAAACATTATTGGCTACGATATATCGAAAAAAATAGTTACAGAACCGGCACACAATAAAACTTTCTTTGGTTTTTATGTAATCACTAATCCAGGAGAAACCAAAATTGTTACCCTGGATTACCAGCTTCCCTTCACACTCGAACTGGCAAAAGGGGAAAGATACTCCCTCTACATTCAAAAACAAGCAGGTACCACCAATACTAGCCTAACTTCTATCCTAAAAACTCCTTCTGCCACCCTTTCCTCTGGTGATTTGAAGGAATTATTCAAAGGAAAATTTGTTTCAGATCTGACATTATAAAAAATCCCGCATCTCGCAGGTAGTAATACAAAACATAAAACCTACTTGGTAACTTCTTTGGCGATCCGCTCAAACACATCCGGATGCTGAACTGCCAACTGAGCTAAAACTTTACGATCCAACTCAATCTTCTTGGTAGTCATTGCTTGAATGAATTTGCTGTATTTTACATTCATCCCTGACAATGCGGCATTGATGCGGTTTATCCACAGTGCACGGAATTCTCTCTTCTTGTTCCGACGATCCCGATACGAATAAGACAAAGCCTTTATTGTCGCTTCTTTTGCCCGCTTAATATTGGTTCTGCGTAGTACTCGAAAACCTTTTGTTGCTTCAAGCAATTTCTTATGCCGTCTATGTACTACTTTTCCTCTTTTAATACGCATGATTAAATCTTACCAAGCATTCTTCTTATTCTGGCAGCATCTGCGCTAGCCACTTGGGCTGGCTGAGCACTCCGCCTTTTCTGGTCGGCTGACTTATTAGTCAGCTTATGTGCGCCTCGAGTCTTTCGGCGGGCAAGTTTGCCCGTCTTGGTAACATGAAATCTTTTAGCGGCTGCTTTGTGGGTCTTAAGTTTTGGCATATCTATCTATTAGGAGCGATAACAATGTGAACGCTCCGACCTTGCCGGATAGGAGCTTGTTCCATTTTAGCTTTGTCGTGTAATCTGTCAACCAGCTTTTGCAGAACCTCATGCCCGAGCTCCATATGGGCCATCTGTCGGCCACGGAAAACAACCGAGGCTTTTACCTTATACCCCAGCCCCAAAAACTTCTCTGCCTGCTTTATTTTTACCCCTAAATCATGGTCTCCAATGGTTGGTCCCAGGCGTACTTCCTTTACCACCACCTCTTTATGGTGTTTGCGCTGACGCTGTTGAGCCTTGGTAAGCTCGTACTTGTATTTGCCTAGATCCAAAATCTTTGCCACAGGAGGATTAGCATTGGGAGAAACTTCCACCAGATCCATCTCTGCCAACTCTGCAATCCTCATTGCTTCCTGCAAAGACATCTCTCCTCTTGGCTTTCCGTCTTCGTCGATTACAAAGAGCCGAGATGATCGGATCATATGGTTTGCACGGATTCTTAGTGGGGGAGTTGGTCTACTCAAACTATTTTTAAGCTATCATTTCTTACGGCTTTTGGCTAGTTTGGCCGGAAGCTTTGGTATTAGCAACTCAATGTATTTAGAACATCCCTTTATTTCTACTGGGGTGTGTGCCACTGTTTCGTTTCCCATCAAAACAGGCATTTTCTTGTCTCCTTCTATTTCTAATTCATCCATCCACAGTCTAGTTGGACTTTTGGGATCATCGGTTGTTATCTCCAACAAAATCTTCTTTCCACCCTTTTCATCATTCAATCTAGCAGAAATCTTTTGTACTAAAGTGGTAACCCTTACTCCATCATCAAAGCTAACAGTAGTATTTACACCAGCATTCTTCTCGGAAGATGGAGTGGAGGAACCAATAAACTTTTTTATAAACCCTTCACCCTTAAGATACTTGGAAAGCAGATTGTGACTACCTAGAATCTCTATTTTATCTACAAAATAATGTTTACCAATCTTTCCCAATCTCCGAGCAATCTTATCTGGATCAGCTAGAAGTTTAGCTGCATTTCGCCATCCCTTTATCCCCAGACTATGGGCTAAATAGTTGGTCTTACCTATTGGAATGATCCCAAAAGGCATTTCCTCATCTGCCATAGAATTAATTACCGTATTCACCGTAGCATTTCCACCTATAGCAATAACACCGCGGGTAGCATGCTGGATATGTTTTTTCATTGCCTCTTCGGCATCTACTAAGTTTACTAATTCTACTAAATCAAACTTCACCCCAAGCTTGTTGAGGTAATCTACCAGCTGTGATTTTATCTTCTGGAAACGTTTCCCGCCGGCTTCTGGATTGGCTAGAAGTAAATACATAAATTTTTATGCAGAAGTATCTGCCCCAGAATCTTCTTCGGGTTTAGCTTCCTGCACTTCATATGTTGGTTCAGTCTCGGGTCTTTCTGTTTCCACTTCGTGCATAGTACTGGTTCCCTTCAAAATACCTCCAGATTCAATAGACAAAGCAGAAGCCGTTACGTTGCCATCTACCTTTCCTGTTTCCATAATCTCAATCTTCTCAAACGCATTGATATCTCCAATAACCTCACCTGAGACATATACATTCTGTCCATTGATATCCGCATCCACTACCGCATATTCTCCTACCACAACATCTGCCTCGGTCAGAAGTTTACCCTTGAACTCTCCATTGATTTGTATATCCCCAGCAGTCTGGAGAGTGCCTTCTACTCTAACCCCCCGGCCAATAATAGTGTCGGGATTATTGAAATCAGCAAAATCTGCTCTAGTTTTACTCATAGTAGACCCCCCAATTGTAAGCAGATTGGAAGCAAAAAGTCAAAAAGGGAAATAGGAAAAATCAGTTTACTTAGGATAGTTTTTTTGCTAGGATAGGAAAGACCTAATTACAGGTATTCTTATGATTTGGAGCAGTTTTTTCTTTATCTTCCAGGTAGTAACAGGCATTCTGCTAATGGCCGCCATCCTTTTGCAGGCTCGCGGTTCTTCGCTTGGTGAAACCTTTGGTGGAAGTGGTGTATTCTATGGCACTCGGAGGGGGCCGGAACGAGTGCTGTATTTCATCACGCTAGGTTTAGCTTTTCTTTTTGTTGCTACTTCTTTTGTGATGCTGTTTGTAAAATAGGAGGTAACTGGTCCTATGAAAAAAGAACCAGAAATTCGTATTGTCAAACGGCTGAAAATAGATCGGACTCAACATGCTGCCATCTCCGCTTTGAGCGGATTGCAGAAGTTTTTTGGTGAAGCAGTTTTGTGGCTTCGCCATTTGAATCAAAAATTTACTTTCACCGAGAAAGTCATCCTTGCTCTTCTAGTTGTGGTTGTCATTAGCGGAGGCACTGTTCTTGCTCTTTCGGATGGAGGAGATAGCGAAATAAAGCCTGTTGCAGGAGGAGTGCACATAGAAGGATTAGTGGGTAGTCCTAAATACATCAATCCGCTTCTGGCTGGAACCAATTCAGTGGATAGCAATATCTCTCGCTTAGTCTATTCTGGTCTTACCAAAATCGGTGCCGGAAGAGAGATCTTGCCAGATCTTGCTACCACTTGGGACATTCTAGATGGGGGCAAAACATATCTCTTCCGTCTACAACCCAACGCCAAATGGCATGACGGAGAACATTTCAACGCAGACGATGTGGTATTTACATTCAACACTCTGCAAAACAACGACTACACCGGTGTCCTGAAAGCAAACTTTGCTGGAATCTTGGTAGAAAAACTAGATGAACTTACGGTAAAGTTTACTCTTCCCACTCCTTCCGTATTCTTCCTTACCGATATGTCGGTCGGCATTATCCCTGAACATATCTTCGGCAACATTGCAGTAAGGGAACTAGCAACCCAATACACTGCAAACAAGATTATTGGAACAGGGCCTTACAAATACCAGTCCTCAGACTCCAAAGCGGCAGTAACTCTGGGAAAATTTGATGACTACTACAATACCAAACCATATATTGAAACAGTAATCTTCTACTTCTTCGATAACTCCGAAAATCTCTATGCCGCTTTCCGTAATAGGCAAATAAGTGCTGCTGGATTTACCGAACCAGTCTTTAACACTACTGCAAATGATGCTATCTACGAATTTGCCTTACCCCAATACAAAGCAATTTTCTTCAACCAGCTTGGTAGTAATCCTTTGCTTGCAGACAAAACTATTCGCCAGGCTCTGGCATATGCCACAAACAAACAGCAGATAATAGATGAAGTGGAACAGGGCTACGCCTTGAAGGCAGATTCTCCCATACTCTCTGGCTTCTGGGGACACAATCCAGATATAAAGAAATATGAATTCGACATTGCTCGTGCTGCAAACTTGCTAAAGAAAGCGGGATGGGCAGATAGCGACAGCGATGGCATCTTGGAAAAAGACAAAACTAAACTCACCCTAAAAGTTGCCTTTAGAGACGATGCAAAATATCGCAAAACTGCAGAACTAATCCAAAAGACTTGGCGAAGCATTGGTGTGGAAGCAATTCTCCAACCACTAGACATTGCCACTTTAATCAAAGATGCAATTCGTCCTCGTGCTTACGAAGTGTTAATCTTTGGACAAGATCTTGGTGGTAATTCCGACCCTTACGTTTACTGGCATAGTAGTGAGATAAAAGATCCTGGACTAGCATTAGCTGTGGAAGTAGATAAAGATATAGATAACAACCTAGAACAAGCTCGCACTGCCACTAGTCTCAACAAAGCCATTCCTTACTACCTTAAATTCCAATCTGCTTTTTCAGACCTTGTTCCAGCCATCCTTCTTTACCAACCCAAATACACATATGTAGTGGACAAGAAAGTAAAAGGAGTAACTGATAAAATTAACTTGTCATCGACGACAGATAGGTTTATAAACCTAGGGCAGTGGTACATTAAATCCAAGAAACAATAATTGTGGGCCGGTGGCGAAACTGGCATACGCGCAGCGTTAAGGGCGCTGTGGGGTAATACCCGTGGAGGTTCAACTCCTCTCCGGCCCACCAACGGGCGCGTAGCTCAGCTGGTTAGAGCACTTGGTTTACATCCAAGGTGTCGGGGGTTCGAGTCCCTCCGCGCCCACCAGAGTTAAAACTTCAATGACCTACCTTTATAATTAAGAGCTTCTTTTATAAATGAGTCTCCTTCTTTTGTGCTGTGTTCAATCGCATGACAGTTAGCACAGAGAAGGATACACTTGTTTAATTCTTTTTTTATTACATCCCATTTTTTATTTGCAACGTTGCCAATAATAAAATCTTTTGCCCTTGGGTTTATGTGGTGGAATTGAAATGCCGCTTGGTTACCTTGCCAACCACACCTAACACATACTCCTCCCAAATATTGAATAGCAGCAGCTTTTGCGCGATATCTTCTGATTTTAGTATTACAAGAACCACAACGAGACCGTCCCCGACCTTGATAATCTTTAAATGGTTTTTTACAAGTTTTGCAATTCTCCATATTTACAGTATATCATTGAATGCTATACCATAATTTACACATCCTTATGCAAACTGTAAAATTATAAAACAAGCCGAGGTAGCTCAGTGGTAGAGCAGAAGTCTGAAGAACTTCGTGTCGGGTGTTCGATCCACCCCCTCGGCACCAGATTAGAATCTGGGGTAAAGCTATAATGATATCAGTGATAGATTAGACATTCCCAAAAGAACTTATGCGGGTGTAGCACAATGGTTCGTGCGCTTGCTTGCCAAGCAAGATATGGCGGTTCGATTCCGCTCATCCGCTCCAGAAAACAAGAGATCGAGCAATGCTCGGTTTTTTGTTTTGAATAATTGAAATTCAACTCTTGATATAATGCTTATCAGGAGGCTTTATGATCATCGGAGTAACTGGAACAAATGGCTCGGGTAAAGATTTGGTTGGCCAAATGCTTTGGGAAAAGCTAGGCTGGCCTCACTTTTCTTTGTCCGATGAAATCCGCCAGATTGCTACCGAAAAAGGACTAGACTTGTCTCGTGATACTCTGCAGGCTCTCGGCAATCAACTCCGCACCGAACATGGACCAGACTATCTCTCTCGTCGAATTCTTGAACGCGCGGAAGGAAACTTTGTTGCCACTAGTATTCGTAATCCCAAAGAATGCGTTCCATTCAAAGAGCATGGAGAATTTATCTTAATTGCTGTTGATGCACCAATTGAAATGCGATTCGAAAGAATCTCTGGTCGAGGAAGAAGTGACGACTTCGCTCCAACCTTAGAAGACTTCAAAAACGAAGAAGCTAAAGAGATGACAGGCGGAGAATTTGATCAACAACTTGCACATATGTTGGAAATAGCTGACTACAAGATTACCAATGACACTACATTCGATGAACTAGAAACAAAAGTAGATAACATAATAAAGGAGCGCATCAATGAATAACCGACCAACATGGGATGAATATTTCTTTCAAATTTGCACAGCAGTCGGTAGTCGTGCTACTTGTGATCGCGGAAAAAGTGGAGCAGTAATCACCAAAAACAAAAGAATTCTCTCCACCGGTTACGTTGGTTCTCCCATGGGCCTACCACACTGTGATGAAGTAGGTCATGAATTCAAAGACACCATTCACGAAGATGGCCATATTACCAAACATTGTGTTCGCACTTCCCATGCTGAACAGAATGCCATCTGCCAAGCTGCTCGCTTTGGTATTCCCATCGATGGCAGTACACTTTATTGCACAATGACTCCCTGCTATGTCTGTGCCAAAATGATTATCAACTCTGGTATTGTCCGAGTAGTAGTCCAGCAAGATTACCAAGCAAGTGAGGAAAGTAGACGGATCTTTAAAGAAGCAGGTATAGAATTTGAAATCCTTGATGATACAGTAAAGAAGTATCCTGAACAAACAACAGTTTGACAACTGGCCTGGTGGCCGAGCGGTTAGGCAGGGGTCTGCAAAACCCCGTACAGGAGTTCGACTCTCCTCCAGGCCTCCAGGGCACGTGGCGGAACTGGCATACGCGCAGCGTTCAGGTCGCTGTGGGAGCAATCCCGTGGAGGTTCAACTCCTCTCGTGCCCACCAGCGGGCGGGTGGTGGAATGGTATACACGCGACACTTAAAATGTCGTGCCGCAAGGCTTGAGGGTTCGAGTCCCTCCCCGCCCACCAATGGTAAGATATACATATGACACTATCCCACCAAACTAGACGGTATGGTTACCGAGTGAAGAAGCGTTTCCGCGAGGATCCGTTTTCGGTTATTGTTCTATACGCTCTATTCTTCTCGCTAATATTCCTTATCTTCGCTTTCCGTGGATTAATCGCCACCATATTTATCAAACCGCTTGGAATCATCAACCCTTCCTTGGGAAACACCACTACGGTTTCTAATACAACAACTAATGAACCTACTGACAATAGTGGTAGCTTTACATTACGTAGTATCGAAAAATATACTGTAAAATCTGGAGACACTCTCTATAGTATCGCTAGTGCTCTGAATATTGAATGGCAAGAGTTAGCTGACATGAATGATCTTAAGGCTCCCTACGATCTAACAGTAGGCCAAGAACTTAAGTTGCCGTGAAATATCTAATTGGTGTAATTGGGATACTAGCTATTGTCACCGGTGTTATTATCGGTGCTGGTTTTTATTTATCCCCCCAGAACAAACTAATCAAATCAGATGCTATTGTCGTCATCAGTGGGGGAGAGACCGACCTTAGAGTAAAAGAAGGAGTAAAGCTTTTCCAATCTGGTTGGGCTCCTCTTCTCATTATGTCCGGTGCCGCCCGAGATGAAGGAGAATCCAATGCTGAAGCAATGAAAAGACTTGCTGTAAATCTAGGAGTAGCTCCAGAAAATATCCTGGTAGAGAAGGAGGCTCGTAATACAATAGATAACGCCAAATTCACCCGTGACCTTATTTCCAGTAACCATATCGGCTCTATCATCCTAATAACCTCTCCCTATCATCAGCGAAGAGCATTCCTTACTTTCAACTACTATCTAGGTAATTCTGTTAAAATCATCAACCACTCTGCTTCAGATTCAGCCTGGCGTAAAAATGGATGGTGGAATGACAACTGGGCCAGGGAAATTACGGCTAGTGAATTACAAAAGATAATCTATCTATCCCTCTTCTTTAAACGGGGGTAGAAAACGAGTATACTAAGCGATAGTCTCTAATCTAATCTCTAAACTATAAACAAGGAGGAAATATGTGGTGGATCATATGGATAGTTATCGTCTTACTAGTCGCTTGGCTGATTGGAATGTTCAATGGGCTAGTGGTATTAAAGAACCGAGTAAATGAAGCAGCTAGCGACATAGATGTTCAACTAAAGCGTCGGCACGACCTAATCCCTAATTTAATAAACACAGTTCAGGGATATGCAACACACGAACGCGAACTATTTGAAAAAGTAACCCAAGCCAGAAGTAATGCGATGACAGCGGAAAGTGGTGATTTTAAGCAAAAAGCAACAGCAGAAAATGCCCTAACCTCTACTCTGAGAAGTTTGTTTGCGGTAGCCGAAAATTATCCCGATCTAAAAGCAAACCAGAACTTTTTAGCCCTGCAAGAAGAATTGAGCGACACAGAGAACAAGATTATGTCATCTCGTCGTTTCTATAACACCAACGTGCGGGATTACAACACTCGTCGTGAAATCTTTCCCACTAATTTGTTCGTCAAAATGTTCAACTTTACTCGTCGCGAACAATTCGAATTGGAGGATATTAAAGAACGCGAGCTTCCCGAAGTGAAGTTCTAAAAATGTATCGCGAAATTACTTCAAATCGATTACGAACGATTCTCCTAATGGCGATATTCTTTGCCATTATAACTGGAATTGGCTGGGTTCTCTCATATGTCTACAAGGATCAAAGTCTGCTTTGGTTTGCAGTAGCTCTTAGTTTAGTAATGAATTGGATAAGTTACTTCCAAAGCGATAAACTAGCACTAGCTACTACCAGAGCTAGACTCATAGACTCAAATAATCTCACCGAACATAAGATCCAAAACTTGGTGGAGAATCTTAGTATTACCGCTGGTGTTCCCATACCTAAGATCTATATAATTGAAGACCTGTCCCTAAATGCATTTGCAACTGGGCGCGACCCCAAACACGCTTCCATTGCTCTCACTCGTGGACTAATTGAAAATTTAGACAAGACAGAGCTACAAGGAGTTATTTCTCACGAACTTTCGCATGTAAAAAACTACGATATTCTACTAGCCACCATAGTCATTACTCTAGTTGGTGCAATAACTCTTTTGGCAGACTGGTTCACTCGTGCTCGGCTTTTTGGTAATAGCAATAACAACGGGGGAAATAATTGGATGGCAATAGTCGGGATAGTTTTAGTAGTTCTTTCGCCCATCTTTGTTACTCTTCTCCAACTTGCTATTTCTCGTAAACGAGAACTTCTTGCTGATGCTTCTGGTGCAATGCTAACACGTTACCCGGAAGGTTTAGCTAGGGCACTAGAAAAGATTTCTGCTCATCCCAAAACCTTACGCACTGCAAATCGCGCTATCGCTCATCTTTTTATCGTCAGTCCATTCTCTAAGAAAGTGGGAGAGACAGTGGCGAATCTGTGGTCTACTCATCCACCAATTGAACAAAGAATTAAATTACTAAGAAACATGGGGGCATAAGAATGAAAACTTTTCACATCATCTTAGCGGGCATACTCATATTTGTGGGACTAACTGGAGCCAGTTGCAACCGACCACAACCAAACACAACAACAGACATTGCCCAGGCAGTGATTACAACCGGTATCAAATACGACAACCAACCAGAAAACAACCTGGAAGAGGTTGGAGACAGCTCTCCTTCCATCTATCTCTCTGCCCAAGTTGTCCGCCCAACCAGTGCTACTGCAATCAAGGTAGTCTGGTACAAACTTCCAAACCAGATTCTTGCTACCGAGACTTTTTCTGGCAAACGTACTGATTCTCGTAACCAATTCGACTTCAACTACAAATCCAACTCTAGTTGGCTGAGTTCTCGGATCGAACGGCCAGGACTAAGCTGGCCAGCTGGAGACTACAAAACAGAAGTATATGTTGGAGGAAGCTTATCCAAAACAGTCTTCTTTCGGATCGTTACCGATGCAGAAGCAGAAAAACAGCAACTAGGACGGATTATTACCAGTCTGAGCTTCGGAGATGCCCTAACAGGGGATAACGAGATCTCTAGCAGTAAGACCTACTTTTCTCGGACCACCCCTGTTATCTACATCCAGGTAGGTATAAGCAATGCACCGGCTGGGACAGATCTGGAGATAGCAGTAAGGCAAGTAAAAACCGATACCCTAGTAAATACTTTCTCCTCGGTGGTATCTGGAAACGATATCGTCCTCTTCTCTTTGGGCAAAAGCCAATTTGGTCGCTTCTGGAGCGATAAACTCTGGCCCACAGGAAGCTTTGAAGTCGCTGCCAAGATCAACCAAACCACGGTCAGAACCGCCAACCTTATTATCCAAGGATAAAATTAGGCATTGCATCAAGAAAAATAGTCTTATACAATACATACACCTCGAGTAGGTATTGACGGAAGCCTCATTTTTAGTTACAGTTCAGCTATCCGTACAGACATTAAAAGCTGGTTCTATTCATAACTTTTTGATTAACTCTCTATTCAAAGAGCAGGTATTTTTATGGCAAAAAATCCCCTAGACCAGGATATTTCAATTACCGAGAACCACAATTACGAAGATAAGTGGTATACCGATAAGAAAAAAGTTCCTTCGCTTCCCGAGCTAAATAGTCTGCAAAATCGTTCCTACGAGTACTTCGTGCGCGAAGGACTGAAAGAATTGTTTGCAGAAATTAGTCCCATTGAGGACTTAACCGGGAAAAATCTGGAACTGCATTTTGTCGACTACTATTTCGAAGAACCCAAATACACTCAAGCACAGGCACGCGAACGTTATGCAACGTTTGAATCTAGTCTGCGGGTGAAGTTGCGTTTGGTGAATAAGAATACGGGTGAAATAAAAGAACAGGAAGTTTTCCTGGGAGATATTCCGGTAATGACAAGTTCCGGAACTTTTATTATCAACGGAGTTGAAAGAGTTATCGTTTCGCAGTTGGTTCGCTCATCTGGAGTGTTATTTACCCGAGAAGATGGACTCGAACACGGACAATACGGAGCCAAAATTATTCCCGAACGTGGTGCTTGGTTAGAAATCGAAACTAATAGTAAGGGAATTATCTCGGTAAAGATCGATCGCAAAAGAAAAACTTTCATCACCACTATTCTTCGCGCTTTTGGTATTAGTAGCGATGCAGAACTTACCGAACTGTTTGCCGACATTGATGACAACCCAAAGATGACGTTCCTCAAGAACACTATCGATAAAGATCCTACTAAATCTACTGACCAAGCATTACTAGAAGTCTACAAAAAAATACGTCCCGGAGATCTTGCTACTGTAGATAACGCTAGAGCATTATTCGTGAATACTTTCCAAAACTTCCGTCGTTACGATCTCGGTGCAGTCGGACGCTATAAACTAAACAAACGGTTGAAAATAGATCGGGCTAACAAACCAGAATTCAGAGTTCTTACCAAAGAAGATTTAATTTCCATTACTCGTGAAATTATTCGTCTTAACAATAACGGTGGAGCAGAAGACGATGTAGACCACTTGAAGAACCGTCGTGTTAAAGCAGTAGGAGAACTCATGCAGAGCAAGTTCCGCACTGGTCTTTTGAGAGTTGAACGCATTGTAAAAGACCGAATGAGCGTTTCGGACATCAATACTCTTACTCCTGCCCAGCTTATGAATGCGCGTCCTATTTCCGCTATCATGCAGGAATTTTTCGGCTCATCTCAGCTATCTCAATTCATGGAGCAAACTAATCCCCTGGCTGAACTTGAACACAAACGTAGACTATCTGCCATGGGACCTGGTGGTCTATCCCGTGAACGTGCTGGTTTCGAAGTTCGAGATGTGCACACCTCCCATTACGGTAGAATCTGTCCTATTCAAACTCCTGAAGGTCAAAACATTGGTCTGGTGGGACACTTGGCCAGCTATGCTCGGGTAAATGATTTTGGTTTTGTAGAAACACCATATCGCAAAATTACCTCCATTGTTGCAAACGACGGAAAAGCCCCAAATGGCAAAACTCTTTTCAAAGATGTATTGGATCCCAAAACAAAGAACATCGTTGCTCCCTCTGGAACTGTAGTAGATGAAGCACTAGCACAAAAACTTTCTCGTATTGAAGGACTAAAAGAAATTGAAGTAAAATCTTTTGTTACTTCGCAAATAGAATATTTGGATGCGCATTCAGAAGAAGACTTGGTTATTGCCCAGGCCAACATCCCGACAAACGATCACGGACAAGTTCTCAGCTCCCAAGTTGCTGCTCGGCAGGCTGGTGAACCAACGACCGTGTCTATTGGCAGAGTTAGCTACATAGACGTCTCTCCTAAACAGATTTTAAGTGTTACTACTTCTCTTATTCCTTTTGTTGAACATGATGACGCCAAACGTGCCCTAATGGGCTCTAACATGCAACGTCAAGCAGTTCCTTTGGTAAATCCACAAGTTCCAATCGTTGGAACCGGTATGGAAGGAGATGCTGCGGTAGGCTCCGGATGGGTAATTACCGCACCGGAAGATGGAACTATTAAATATGCAGATAGTTCTCGGATTGAATTTGTTCCGGAAGGAAACCGCAAACCAATTACCTACACTCTTACAAAATTTATTCGCAGTAACCACGAAACTAATCTAAACCAAATTCCTCTGGTAAATTCTGGAGACAAAGTAAAGAAGGGCCAGCCTCTCTGTGATGGTCCAGCCACCAAGAATGGAAGACTAGCACTGGGTTGCAACTTAGTTGTTGCTTTCATGCCCTGGAGTGGAGCCAACTACCAGGATGCTATTATCCTCTCGGATCGTGCAGTAAAAAATGATGTCTTCACTTCTATTCATATTAAACGAGAAGAAATAGATGTTCGGGATACCAAACTTGGTCCAGAAATTACCACCAGAGATATTCCCAACGTTGGTGAAGAAGCGGTAGCAGATCTAGACGAGGACGGTATCATCCGCATTGGAGCCAGGGTTACCTCCAAAGATATTTTGGTAGGAAAGATTACTCCCAAAGGTGAAACCGAACTAACTCCAGAAGAAAGACTTTTGCGTGCTATCTTCGGTGAAAAAGTCAAAGACGTAAAAGACACCTCTCTTACCATGCCCCACGGTGGATATGGAAAAGTTATCGGTGTTCAAGTTTTTGATGCCTCCAAGGGAGACAAGCTTGAGGTTGGAGTATTAAAAAGAATTTACGTAAACATTGCGCAGATGCGCAAGATATCTGTCGGAGATAAGTTAGCTGGTCGACATGGAAACAAAGGGGTTATCTCCAAAATTGTTCCAGTCGAAGATATGCCTTGTTTACCAGACGGTACTCCCGTAGATGTAATCCTCAACCCTCTCGGTGTTATTTCCCGTATGAACCTCGGACAAATTCTGGAAACTCACTTGGGTTGGGCTGCTGGTACTCTTAAATTCAATGCAGTAAACCCAGTCTTTGAGGGAATAGACATCCAAGGAATTGTTGAAGAACTTCGCAAAGGAGAATTACCAGAAAATGGAAAAATCCAACTCATTGATGGACGCACTGGAGAACCATTTGGCCAACCAACTACCGTTGGAGTAATTTACATGTTGAAACTCGCCCACATGGTGGACGACAAAATTCACGCTCGTTCCATTGGTCCATATGCTCTCGTTACCCAACAGCCTTTGGGAGGAAAAGCCCAACTTGGAGGACAACGGTTTGGTGAAATGGAAGTTTGGGCACTAGAAGGATATGGTGCTGCTTACACTTTGGAAGAAATGCTGACTATTAAGTCTGACGACGTCCAAGGTCGCGCTCGCACTTACGAATCTATTATCAAAGGCGAAACTATTCAAAAACCACAAACTCCAGAAGCTTTCAATGTAATTGTAAAAGAATTACAAGGTCTTGGATTAAACGTGGAAGTGGTGCATAGCAAAGAAGATCTCAAACGTCCTGTTGGCGAAATTCAAGGAGAAATATCCAAGAATCTTCCAAGAAGCAGTCGTCGTAAATAACAAACCATATCTATGAACAAAGAAATTTCTTCAGTTAACGACTTTTTGGCCATTCGGATTGGAATTGCTTCCCCCGAACATATTTTGCATTGGTCGGATGGAGAAGTAACCAAACCCGAGACCATTAACTACCGCACTTTGCGTCCAGAAAAAGATGGTTTGTTCGATGAACGTATTTTTGGACCAACCAAAGATTGGGAATGTTATTGCGGAAAATACAAGAAGATTCGCTACAAAGGTATTACTTGCGACAAATGCGGAGTTGAAGTTACTCGTGCAGCTGTTCGACGTGAACGGATGGGACATATTCAGCTTGCCGCTCCAGTAAGCCATATCTGGTATTTGCGTGGCACACCATCTAGATTGGGGCTTACCTTGAACGTACCTGCCAGAAGACTAGAGCAGGTAATATATTTTGCCGCCTACATTATTACCAATATAGATGAATCTGCCCGTGAACAAGCGCTAGGTCAGCTTGAACAAGAATACAAGACCCACACTAATAGACTAAAAGCGGAGCACAAACAGAATCGTCTAAACGATGCCGAACTTACAGATCGACTAGAAAAACTGAAGGCTGCCTACCAAACTGCAGTTGCCGAAGTAAAAGATCTCCGCCTAAAGCAGATTCTTACCGAACATGAATACCGCAACCTTGCATTGAAATACGGCCAAGTATTCAAAGCCGGTATTGGTGCCGAAGCAGTATTCCAACTAGTGAAAGACATGAACATTGAGGATGAAATAAAAGACATCCGTGTTCAACTTACAGAAGCAGCAGGACAGAAATATCGTCGTCTTCAAAAGCGTCTGCGTTTGCTAGAAAACATGCTCAAATCTAGTCTTCATCCTTCTTGGATGTTTGTTACTGTCTTGCCAGTTATTCCTCCAGATCTTCGTCCAATGGTCCAACTAGATGGTGGTCGTTTTGCCACCAGCGATCTAAACGATCTCTACCGTCGAGTAATCAACCGCAACAACCGTCTGAAAAAACTAGTGGAAATTGGTGCTCCGGAAGTAATCACTCGCAACGAAAAACGCATGTTGCAAGAAGCAGTAGATGCCCTGTTCGACATCACTGCCCGTGAAACTTCCACTACTACTGCAACCAAACGCCAACTCAAATCTCTGAGTGACATGCTCAAAGGAAAGCAAGGTCGCTTCCGCCAGAACTTGCTGGGTAAGCGTGTAGACTACTCTGGTCGTTCGGTAATTGTTGTCGGTCCAAATCTTGCTCTGGATGAATGTGGTGTTCCAAAATCCATTGCACTAGAACTTTTCAAACCATTTGTAATTTCCAAACTAATAAGTGAAGGTATTGTCCACAATGTCAAAACTGCTGGAAAAATGGTGGAAAAAGAAACTACCGAAGTTTGGGATGCCCTAGATTCAGTCATTGGCCACTACCATGTTCTTCTTAATCGTGCACCAACACTGCACCGTTTAGGTATCCAAGCATTCAAGCCAATCTTAGTAGAAGGAAATGCGATTCAACTGCATCCTCTTACTTGTACTGCCTTCAACGCCGACTTCGACGGAGACCAGATGGCTATTCATTTGCCGCTTTCTGAAGCTGCCCAAAAAGAAGCAGAAGAAATTATGCTTTCCACCAAAAATCTTTTGAAACCAGCTACGGGAGATCCGATTGTTCTAGCGGACCAAGATATGATCCTCGGTTGCTACTATCTCACTCTTAAGAGAGAAGTAGACGAAAAACAGCACAAGAAAATCTTTACTGGTATCGATGAAGCTCGACTTGCTTTAGCTCATGGAGCTATTCACCTCCATACCCCAATTGTAGTTCCGGCCAAAGGTGAGGTGAGAGAAACGACTCTCGGTCGCCTAATCTTCAACGAAGTACTTCCCCAAGACTTTGAATATTTCAATGATCTCGCCGACAAGAAGTCTCTGAAGAAGATCGTTATTAGCTGCTACAAGAATCAGACTCAGGAACGAACAGTAAAGCTGGTAAATGATATCAAAGATCTTGGTTTCAAATACGCTACCATTTCTGGGGCAACTTTCTCTGCTGCGGATCTTGAAATTCCTAACGAAAAAGAAAGCTTAGTTTCTGCTACGGATACTAAGGTAGAGAGCATCAAGCAACAATTCAAAGAAGGTCTGATTACTGCAGACGAACGTAGACGTCTGGTTATTAGTCTTTGGGGAAAGACCAAACAAGAAGTCGAAGCTTTACTAAAGAACCAAGTTGGACAAAGACTATTCAACCCAACTGCCATGATGATCAACTCTGGGGCTCGTGGTTCATTGGAACAATTCAACCAGATGGTCGGAATTGTTGGAACGAAAGTAAATGCTCTGGGTAACATGATCGAACTCCCAGTAAAATCCAACTACAAAGAAGGCTTGGAATCTCTGGAATACTTCTTGTCCACTCACGGTGCTCGCAAAGGTTTGTCAGATACTGCTTTGCGTACCTCTGAAGCAGGCTACCTTACTAGACGTCTAGTAGATGTCTGCCAAGACGTAGTTATTTCTCAATCAGATTGTGGTACGAGTCAAAGTATTCGTATTTACCGCAACGAAAAAGATCTCCTCATGGATCCCTTGTCTAAGCGTTTAGATGGCCGGTATGCCGCAGAAGATATCAAGGACAAAGACGGCAAGGTACTTGTTCCAAAAGGAGAATATATCACCGAAGATCTCGCCAAAGCCATCGATGAATCTGGAGTAGATTCGGTAATAGTTCGCTCTCCAATTTGGTGTGAAGCGGAATGGGGTTTGTGCCAAAAATGTTACGGCAAGGATCTTGCCAGAGGACACCTGGTGAATATCGGAGAAGCAGTGGGAATCGTTGCTGCCCAGAGTATTGGTGAACCAGGAACCCAGCTAACCATGCGCACTTTCCATACTGGTGGTGTGGCTTCAACTGCTGACATTACTCAAGGTGTACCGCGAGTAGAAGAACTATTCGAAGCTCGCAATCCTAAGGCGGAAGCTTTGCTTGCCCCAGTAAGTGGTGCTGTAAGTATTATGGAAGTTGGTAACAAGAAAATTCTTAGACTAGAAGGTGACGAAAACGCAATTGCTCATATTACCGTTCCCAAAGGCGCAGAAGTAAAAGTAACAGACGGTGCCAAAGTTAAGCGCAACGATGTCCTTCTGGTGTCAAAAGGCGAAGAAGTAAAAGCTCCCACTAACGCAACCATCGATCTCGAAGGAAATGCCATTTACCTTACCTACACCAAAAAACAGGCCTACGAATTCCAACTGAATTCCAGAACATTCTTGCGGGTAAAAGACGGAGAGGTGGTGGAACGTGGACAGCAACTTACCGAAGGCCAATTGAACCTAAAGGATCTAATGCAACTGAAAGGCGTTGAAGAAACCCAAAGGTATGTCATTGATGAAATCCAGAAAATATACAACCTTCAGGGGCAAAACATTAGCGACAAACATGTGGAAATCACTGTCCGACAAATGTTTTCCAAAGTAAGAATAGAAAAAGAAGGAGATAGCGATCTTACTGTCGGAGAAGTTTTGGATCGTCTCAGATTCAACCGTCTTGCGGCAGAACTTGTGACCAAAGGAAAAACTCCACCTACTGCCAGTCAATTGCTTCTTGGAATTACCAAGGCCTCTCTCAATACCGAAAGTTTCCTCTCTGCTGCATCCTTCCAGGAAACTACTCGTGTATTGGTAGATGCTGCTGTTGCTGGAAAAGTAGATTACCTCAAAGGCTTAAAAGAAAATGTAATAGTCGGAAGGCTCATTCCTGCCGGAACAGGTTTCCATGAATACCACACCGAGACCTCGGATCTGGTTGACAAAACAGAGTAATATCAGATAGACTGCACGATATGCCAACAGTAAACCAATTACTAAAATCAGGTCGCAAAACTTCTGCTCACAAAAGCAAATCTCCTGCTATGATGCGACGTTTCAACACGCTCAAAAATCGGCCGGTAAAACTGAGCAAAGGTTCTCCATTCAAAAGGGGAGTCTGCACAAAAGTAACCACCATTACCCCAAAGAAACCAAACTCTGCTTTGCGGAAGATTGCCAGGGTAAGACTGACTAACCGAATGGAAGTTACTGCCTACATTCCTGGCATTGGCCACAACTTGCAAGAACACTCTATCGTCATGATCCGTGGAGGAAGAGTAAAAGACCTTCCAGGTGTGCGCTACCATGTAGTGCGAGGAAAACTAGATACTGCTGGTACAGCGAATAGGAAACAGGGTCGCAGTAAATATGGAACAAAGAAAACTGAGGTAGTAGGCAAATAATGGCAAGAAGTAAAAGAAAAATTACTAAGAATTACGAAGCCGACAGCAAATACGGTAATGTCCTTATCGGTCGTCTTATTAATAAAATAATGGTCAATGGTAAAAAGACTGTCGCCGAAAGAGCAGTCTATACCGCTTTGGAAACATCTGCCAAAAAACTTGGCAAAGAACCAGTCGAAGTTTTTGAAACTGTTATTCACAACATTGCCCCATCTGTTCAGCTGAAAGCACGTCGCATGGGTGGTTCCAACCTCCAGGTACCAACCGAAGTAAGCGCAGACAGAAGAACTGTTATCGCCCTCAAGTGGCTGGTGCAGGTAACTCGAGCCCGCAAAGGCAAACCAATTGCAGACAAATTAACCCAAGAGCTTATCGATGCATACAATGGCACCGGTGATGCAATGAAGAAGAAAGAGGAAACCCACCGGATGGCCGAAGCCAACCAAGCGTTTGCTCACTTCAGTAGATTCTAATTTAGAGCAACCAGGATGGCAGAAAGGCAATATTCACTAGAACAAACTCGGAACATCGGCATCATTGCCCATATTGATGCTGGAAAGACTACCGTCTCTGAACGTATTCTTTTTTATACCGGAAAAACCTACAAAATTGGCGAAGTTCATGAAGGTGAAGCAGTCATGGACTGGATGGAACAAGAAAGGGAGCGGGGGATTACTATTACTTCTGCTGCCACAACTTGTTTCTGGAATGATGCTCGTATTAATATTATCGACACTCCTGGACACGTGGACTTCACCGTTGAAGTTGAACGCTCTCTTCGTGTACTAGATGGCGGTGTAGTCGTATTTGATGGTGTTGCCGGTG
Organism: uncultured Candidatus Saccharibacteria bacterium; assembly: GCA_964434605.1. Lineage (GTDB taxonomy): Bacteria > Patescibacteriota > Kazan-3B-28 > Kazan-3B-28 > Kazan-3B-28 > JAKLDB01. The sequence goes on along the minus strand of CAYSVM010000003.1, from coordinate 23,902 downwards.
TCGAACCACAATCCGAAACAGTTTGGCGTCAGGCGGACAAATACCATGTTCCACGCATTTGTTTTGTGAACAAAATGGACCGCATGGGTGCGGACTTCTACTTCTGCTACAAAACTATTTTAGATAGACTAGGTGCCAATGCTGTTCCAATACAGCTCCCTATTGGTGCCGCTGAAACATATAAAGGGTTGGTGGATCTCATTACCGAACGTGCCTACATCTTCCAAGATGATTTAGGTAAAGATGTCTTAGAGACAGATGTTCCTGAAGACATGAAAGAGCAAGTGAAAGAATATCGCCACAAAATGCTGGAAAAGATTGTGGAAACCGAAGACTCCCTAATGGAACGCTTTTTAGCAGACCAATCCATTACCAATGATGAATTAAAGAAAGCAATGCGTGCTGCAATTATTGCAGGCAAACTAGTTCCGGTGATGTGTGGTTCCGCGCTAAAGAACAAAGGTGTCCAGAAACTCTTGGACGCAGTTGTGGACTATCTTCCAAATCCTCTAGATATTCCTCCTGTTACGGGAACTGATCCCAAGACTGGAGAAGAAATAACCAGAAAAGCTTCGGATAGCGAACCATTTGCCGCTCTTGCTTTCAAGATTGCTACCGATCCATTTGTTGGAAAACTTATTTACTTCCGTGTATATTCCGGCAGTCTCAAATCTGGCTCATATGTCACCAACGCCAGCAAAGGAACAAAAGAGAGAGTTAGCCGTATCTTGCGTATGCACAGTAACCACCGTGAAGAAGTAGACGAGATTTTTGCTGGAGAAATAGGAGCATTGGTTGGAATGAAAGATGTAACTACTGGAGACACCCTCTGTGATGAAACCCACCCAATTATTCTAGAATCCATTACTTTCCCTGAACCAGTTATTTCCATTGCTGTAGAACCAAAGTCTAAAGCTGACCAAGAAAAAATGGCGTTGGCTCTAGGCAAATTGGCCGAAGAAGATCCAACTTTCCGTGTACACACCGATGCTGATTCCGGGCAAACCATTATTGAAGGAATGGGTGAACTTCATTTGGATATTATCGTTGACCGCATGAAACGCGAATTCAAAGTTGAAGCGAACATCGGAAAACCGCAGGTTGCCTACCGTGAAACCATTACTCAAGAAGCAGTCAACGAAACTAAGTACATCAAACAAACTGGTGGTCGCGGACAATATGGCCATGTGGTTATTAAGTTTGAGCCGAAAGAAGATGGCGGATTCGAATTTGTGAACAAAATTGTTGGTGGTGTTATTCCTCGCGAATATATTCCGGCTGTACAAAAAGGTGTGGAATCTTCTCTTACTCGCGGTGTTATCGCTGGCTATCCCGTAGTAGATATTCGTGCAACATTGTTCGACGGCTCCTACCACGAAGTTGACTCTAACGAAATGGCATTCCAAATCGCAGGTTCTATGTGTCTACAAGAAGGTGTAAGAAAAGGAAATCCTGTTGTGCTGGAACCAATTATGAAAGTAGAAGTTGTAACTCCCGAAGATTATGCCGGTGATATAATGGGAGATCTCAACTCTAAGCGGGGAAAAATTGAAGGAATGACCGACCGCACCAACGCCAAAGTCATCCGTGCCCATGTTCCATTAGCAGAAATGTTTGGCTATGCCACCAACCTCCGTTCAATGTCCCAAGGTAGGGCTATGTACACCATGGAATTCGACCACTACGAGAAAGTGCCTGCCAACATCCAAGCAGAGTTGGTCGCCAAGAAGGGCTAATTAGGCCACGAAAATATATAAATATCAAGTATCCCGCTACATAGTTGGATATTTTATAAAATCCGCTAGAGGAGCGACTTTTTACGCTTGAAGGAGAAAATGGAAAGAATTTTCAAAAAAACCCTTGCTTTATTCTCCAAATTTAGGTATTTTCTAAAAGTATCTTTTTTACACCTATACTAATCTATAAGAAGTTTTTGAGAGGAAATTATGGCTGAAGCATTTAAGCGAGATAAGGTTCACGTCAACGTCGGTACAATCGGTCATGTCGACCACGGCAAAACCACCCTTACAGCTGCTATCACTCAGGTGTTAGCTAGTAAAGGTTTGGCAACTGCCCGCAAGTTTGACGAAATTGATAACGCTCCTGAAGAGAAGGCGCGCGGTATTACCATTGCAACATCTCACCAGGAATATGAGACAGAAAAGCGTCACTACGCCCATGTTGACTGTCCAGGACACGCTGACTACGTAAAGAACATGATCACCGGTGCCGCGCAGATGGACGCTGCTATCTTGGTAGTTGCCGCCACTGACGGTCCAATGCCTCAGACTCGCGAACACATCTTACTTGCTCATCAGGTAGGTGTTCCTCAAATTATTGTCTTCTTGAATAAAGTAGATATGGTTGACGATGCTGAGCTTATCGATCTAGTCGAGCAGGAAGTCAGAGACCTCTTGAAGAAACAAGGTTACCCAGGAGACGAAACCCCAATCATCCGTGGTTCTGCTCTTAAGGCTCTTGAGAACCCAACAGATGAAGCTGCGTCCAAGCCAATCATGGATTTAGTTGCTGCTCTAGACAGCTACATTCCTGATCCAGTTCGTGCTTTGGACAAACCATTCCTTATGCCAGTAGAAGATGTCTTCTCCATCAAGGGACGTGGTACTGTTGCTACCGGACGCGTAGAACAGGGTGTTATCAAGGTGAACGAAGAAATTGAAATCATTGGTATCAAGCCAACTCAAAAGTCGGTTGTTACTGGAGTTGAAATGTTCCGCAAATTACTGGATCAAGGCCAAGCTGGAGACAACGTAGGTTTGCTCTTGCGTGGTGTTGAGCGCGAACAAATTGAACGCGGACAAGTTATTGCCAAACCAGGCAGTATTACTCCACACACCGAATTCGAAGCTGAGATTTACGTTCTAAGCAAAGAAGAGGGCGGACGTCACACTCCATTCTCCAAAGGTTACAAGCCACAGTTCTACTTCCGCACTACCGATGTTACTGGTGAAGTTATCTTGAACGAAGGAACTGAAATTGTTATGCCAGGCGATACTGCCAAAGTAAAAGTTGTTCTGATCGCTCCAATCGCTATGGACGAAGGATTGCGTTTCGCCATCCGTGAGGGCGGCAGAACAGTTGCTTCCGGTGTCGTTTCAAAGATCATTAAGTAAATAAAAAGTTTGGGAGTCCGTCTTCAACAGGCGGGCTCCTAAAACAATTTCTTGCACACTAACTATGCCCAAAGCTCCTACACAATCAGATTCAAAAAAGGCTAAAATCGAAGGCGGTAAACATACCGACCAGCGTACGGATAAACAACGTATTCGTATTCGTCTTAAAGCCTACGATCACCGGATTTTGGATCGGTCGGCTCGTCTTATCATCGAAACTGCTGAACGAACCGGCGCAGTAGTATTGGGACCAATTCCCCTACCTACTGACAAAAAAGTTTACACCGTCCTAAAGTCCACATTCGTGCATAAAGATTCTCGTGACCAGTTCGAAATGAGAATCCACCGTCGATTGATTGAAATTGTTGACCCCACTGCAAAGACTATCGATTCTCTGACCAATCTAAGTTTGCCGGCCGGAGTCAGCATCGACGTAAAGATGTAGATAATATAAGAAAGAATATTGTTGCTTCTGCGTCCCGCTCAATGGGACCAGAAGAAAGGTTTATATGAAAGGATTGATCGCAAAAAAAATCATGATGGCCCAAAGCGTTGCCAAAGACGGCAAAGTTCGGGCAATCACCATCCTGCAAGCTGTGCCCAATGTAATTAAGCAGATAAAAACAGCCGAAAAAGATGGATATTTTGCATTGCAAATCTCTGCGACCAAATCCAAGGGCAAAGGTACTTGTCAAATGCAGGCAAAAGAATTCCGTTTCCCAGAAGGTGAGTACAAAGTTGGAGACAGCATCTTGGTAGACATTTTTAATATCGGAGACAAAGTTGAAGTAACTGGTATTACCAAAGGCAAAGGATTTGCTGGTACGGTAAAGCGACATGGTTTTTCTCGCGGTCCAATGGGCCATGGTCATGACCACCATCGGGCTCCTGGTTCTCTTGGTCCAATGGGTATTGCTCGTGTAATCAAAGGTCGCCGAATGGGTGGCCACATGGGTGCGACCCAGGTGACAATAAAGAATTTGGAAATCATTGCAGTAGACAAAGAAAATAATTTACTCGCAGTTTCTGGAAATATTCCAGGAGCAAATAAGCAATTAGTTTCCGTAAAACTTCATGGCTAAAGAAACAAAACAACCTGTATCTAAAAAAGATGCTTCTGTAGCTTCTACTTGGGAAGTGGTTGCAGATAATGAAATGAAAGATATTGTCGTACGTCCTCAAGTCTTGCGTGAAATTGCTCTAGCTCTCCAAGCCAACCAACATCGTGCTACTGCCAATGCCAAAAGACGAGGAGAGGTAAGAGGAGGAGGCAAGAAACCATGGCGCCAGAAAGGCACTGGTCGTGCTCGAGTTGGTTCCAGTCGTACTCCTTTATGGAGAGGTGGTGGCGTAATCTTTGGTCCTCTAAAGACTAAGAATTACCAACAAAAGCTTACTACCAATATGCGTCGCCAAGCACTTCTGGGAGCCTTGCGTCTAAAGATCCAAGCAGGAAAAGTGGGAACAGCTAATGTAGATGCAAACACCACTAAGACGAAATCTGCATTGCAGCAGTTATCAGATGCCTTGTCTGTCGCTCCAGTACTAGTAGTTATCCCCGTTTCAAGTCTTGCCAAAGTATTACGCAATGCCTCAGGAGTAAAAGTTACTGTCGTGAATAGACTGAATGCATTAGATATTATGGCTGCAAGAAGAATTATTTTTATAAACGATTCCTACACTGATCTAAAGAAGAAATTGAAAGTTTAAAAATGCCTGTAATCAAACGCCCAATTATTTCAGAAAAAAGCATCGCCCAAGGAGTGGTGAATAAGTATACTTTTCTAGTAACTGGGACTGCTAACAAAGAACAAGTTGCAAAAACTGTAGAAAACCTATTCAAAGTAAAAGTAACAGATGTGAATATCATCAACCTAGCTGGAAAGATGAAAAAGTTTCGTCGCCAAGCAGGAACCAGGGCTACTCGTCGCAAAGCAGTTGTTACCCTAAAAGCAGGAGACAGAATAACCCTATTTGAAGAGAATAAATAAAATATGGCCGTAAGAACTCTAAGACCAGTCTCATCCGCTCAGCGTAAAATGCAGTATGTCCTGTATAGGGATGTGCTAACCAAAAACGCCACTCCGGTAAAGAGTCTTACCAAGGGTCGCTCTCGGACGGATGTTCGTAATAATCGCGGAGTAAAGACCATGACCGGACGTGGTGGCGGAGCAAAACGTTCCTTCCGTTTGGTGGATCTAAAACAGCAAAAACATGAAATTCCAGCCACAGTGAAAAGTATCCAATATGATCCAAATCGTACTTCATTCATTGCTCACATTATTTTCATAGACGGTGCACAGTCATACATTTTGGCACCAGAAGGTATGAAGGTGGGAGACCGAGTAGTCTTTGGTCCTAATACCAAAGTAAAAAACGGTAATCGTTTACAGCTGAAAAATATTCCTGCAGGTACGGTGGTTCATAACATTGAAATGACTCCGGGTCGTGGTGGACAAATTGCCCGCTCTGCTGGTTCGTCAGTTATCTTGATGGGATTCGATAGTGGTTTCGCACTCCTAAAAATGCCATCAGGTGAAGTACGTCGTGTGCCAGAAATTGGATTTGCTAGTATTGGTACACTTTCCAACCCCGACCATATGAATGTTAGAATTTCCAAAGCTGGGCGTACTCGCCACATGGGCCATCGTCCAACCACTCGTGGTAAAGCGAAAAACCCAGTAGATCACCCTCATGGTGGTGGTGAAGGAAACGTTTCCATTGGTTTGAAAAAACCAAAAACTCGTACTGGTAAGCCAGCTCTTGGGTACAAGACTCGCAATCCGAAAAAATTCAGTAATAAATTTATAGTTAAACCGCGTCCTAAAAAGCGCAAAAAATAATTATGCCTAGATCAAGCAAAAAAGGTCCGTACATCGACGAGCGCCTAATGAAGAAAGTTTTGGCAGCAAAGAATGCTAATAGTAAAGCGACTATCAAAACATGGTCTCGTAGTTCCAGTATTACTCCTGAAATGATCGGTCTAACCATTGGTGTTCACAACGGCAAAGAACACATTCCTGTATATATTCAAGAATCCATGATCGGCCATAAGCTCGGAGAGTTTTCTCTCACTCGTAAATTCAGAGGACATGGCGGTAAGATGGCAAAGGAACAGGCTAAGACTGCTACTGCCTCTGCTGCTCCAGCCGCAGCCAAAGCTCCCGCTAAACGAGCCAGTAAAGGTGGTAAGAAGAAATAAATATGGAAGTTTCAGCTGTATCAAAATTCATCCGGATTAGTCCAAAAAAAGTCCAACCAATGGTGGTTGCTTTGCGTAAGCTACCGGTAACAGATGCTTTGCTTCAGCTGAAATATCACTCCAGTAAATCAGCCAAGCTTATCTACAAACTAATCCATTCCGCTTCTGCTAATGCAACTAATAACTACAACCTGAAGGAAGACAACTTGAGAATAAAAACTTTGACTGTAGATACTGGCCCAACAATGAAACGGTATTGGTTCCGTTCACATGGCTCAGCAGATCCGTTGCTAAAACGCAGTAGCCATCTAAAAGTTGTTTTGGAAGAAATTAAGCCAAGCCTAGTAAAGAAAACAGTAGCTAAACCTGCTACCAATACATCGAAAGATACTACAGTCGAATCATCTAACTCAACAACAGAAGAGAAGACTACGGTCCAATCAAAAGCAATAGCGCCAAAACCTAAATTTGCTCAAGGATTAAGAAAAGTTATAACCCGTCGCACTACTAATAAATAAAGCTCATGGGACAGAAGATTCATCCACATCTATTTAGATTAGGAACCACTTCTAGCTGGCGGTCCCGTTGGCTGGATAGTAAAAACTATCCCAAGCTTCTGCTTGAAGACTATAAAATCCGAACAATTACCAATTCTAAATTCAAGAAAGCTGCTACCGATTTAGAAATTGAGCGGGTAGGAAATAATCTCAATCTCATTATCTGGACTTCTCGTCCTGGTGTTATCATCGGTCGCGGTGGTGCTGGTGTGGAAGAACTGAAGAAACTCCTCAAACCAGTTACAGGAACTGGAAGTATCAATATTACTATTCAGGAAATTCCAAATCCAGACAGCTCGGCCGCAGTTATTGCCACCAACATTGTCGAGCAGATAGAAAAACGTATTCCTTTCAGAAGAGCTATCAAACAAGCAGTAGAATCTGCAAAACAAGCCCGAGTACAAGGTATTAGAGTAGTTATTGCAGGAAGATTGAATGGTGCAGAAATTGCTCGTCGAGAAGTATTCGGTTTCGGCAAAGTGCCATTGCACACCATTAAACACTTTATCGACTACGCTTTCCGTACCGCATATACCACCTACGGAACTATCGGAGTAAAGGTGTGGGTTCTCCCTGCACCGGCAGAAGAAAATAGGGAGAATAAATAATCACATGTTAGTTCCAAGAAAAGTAAAATTTCGTAAGCAGCACAGAGGCAAGCGTGGCGGAGTCGCCACTCGCGGTAATGTAGTAAGTTTCGGCAAATATGGGCTGAAAGCAATGGAAGCTAGCTGGGTAACTTCTCGCCAGATCGAAGCTGCTCGCCGAGCCATCACTCATTTTATTAAACGAGAAGGAAAAGTATGGATCAGAATATTTCCCCATCAAGCTGTAACTTCTACTCCCAACGAGACTCGTATGGGTGGAGGAAAAGGAGCGGTTAGCCACTACGTTGCAACCGTAAAGCCAGGAACGGTGATATTCGAGATGGACGGTGTCCCTATGAATATCGCTAGTCGTGCTCTTACTCTGGCTGGACACAAGCTACCGATAAAAACCAAGTTTGTTACTAAATAGATCATGGCAAAAGAAACTACCAATATTTCTGAATATCGCAAAATGGATATAGCGAAACTAAAAAAAGAACTGGCTACTGCCAGAATGAAATTGCAGGATTTGCGTAATCAGCTGACTATCGGCAAACTGAAGAATCATCAGGAGCTGCGTAAATTCCGCCATCTTATTGCTCAAATGGAAACCGTTCTCAATGAAAAAATTATTTTGGAGGCAATCTCTCATGGAGAAAATTAGACAACAAAAAATTGGTATTGCTATTTCCAAGGCTGGTCAACAGACTGTCGTTGTAAAAGTAGATACGCACATTGCTCATCCGCTCTACAAAAAACGGATGCGAGTGACTAAGCGTTTTGCTGTTCACGATACCGAAAACAAAGTACAGGTCGGAGATACTGTGTTGATCGGTGAAACCAGGCCAATCAGCAAAACCAAACACTGGGAAGTTATTTCTATAGTCAAACCAAACACTACAATAACCATATGATTCAAGAAGGAACCAATTTGAAGGTAGCAGACAACACCGGTGCAAAACTGGTTCGTTGTTTCAAAGTGCTTGGCGGTTCCCGTCGACGCTATGCTGGTCTGGGTGACATTATCGTCTGCGCAGTAAAAGAAGCTGCTCCTACCGGAGTAGTAAAGAAAAAGGATGTAGTGAAGGCCGTTATCGTCCGCACGAAGCATGCTATCCGCCGTGCAGATGGAAGCTATGTTCGTTTCGATGACAACGCTGTGGTAATAGTAGATGCTCAAAAACAACCCCGTGGTACCCGTGTTTTCGGTCCAGTTGCCAGAGAATTACGGGATAAAAACTTTATGAAAATAATTTCTCTTGCTCCGGAGGTACTCTAATGGATTTACGTAAAGGCGACAATGTATTGGTAATCAAAGGACGTGACCGTGGCAAAACCGGAACGGTGGTTGCGGCTAGTCCTACCACTAAGCAGATTAAGCTGGAAGGACTAAATGTGGTAAAACGCCACCTTCGCAAATCTTCTCGTGCTGGTCAGCCTGGTGGTATTACCGAGAAGATCCAACCCATTCCCGCCTCCAAAGTTATGTTGATCTGTCCTAATTGCTATAAACCAGTACGGGTAGGACACAAAACAGTAAGTAACAAGAAAGAAAGAATTTGTAAAAAATGTCAGGCAATTATCTCTTATGCTAAAAAGTAAGTATCAAAAAATAGTGCCACAGCTGCAAAAAGATCTTGGACTCAAGTCGGTTTCTGCTGTGCCAAAAGTACAGAAGGTCGTCGTCCATGTTTCTGCTGGTCGTGCAGTACTTGAACCAAAACTTATCGAAGTAGTTCGAGAAGAACTCAAGAAGATCACTGGTCAACAGCCGGTTGTAACTCGCGCCCGTAAATCCATTGCTGGTTTCAAACTACGTGAAAATGCTGAAATCGGCGTAATGGTCACATTGCGGGGGAAGCGGATGTATGATTTCCTTGATAAACTAGTAAACATCACTTTACCAAGGGTTAGAGACTTCCAGGGTCTTCCAGACAAAGGCTTTGATAACCACGGTGGATTCAATCTCGGAATTAGGGAACATATTGCTTTCCCTGAAGTAATTTTTGAAAACGTTGAGAAAATATTAAGTTTGCAAATTACCGTTGTAACTACAGGAAAAAGCAAGGCACACACAAAAGCATTGCTGACTGCCCTAGGTTTTCCATTTCAACAAGGAGAAGGTAAATAAATATGGCAAGAAAAGCATTAGTAAATAAAGCGAATAAAAAACCCAAATTTTCCACTCGGATAAATCGGCGCTGTTCCATTTGCGGTCGTCCCCATGGATATATGCGAGATTTTGGAATCTGCCGCATTTGTTTTAGGGAGCTTAGCCGTAATGGACAGCTACCAGGTATAAAAAAAGCTAGTTGGTAACAAATATCATATGACTATGACCGATCCTATTTCAGACATGCTTACTACTCTGCGCAATGCAGTAGCTGTGCGCAAGGTAACAGTATCTATCCCATACTCTACCATTCGCCTGGCCATTGCCAATCTCCTTGAAGCAGAAGGATATCTCCGGAATGTAAACGTTGTCGAGAAAGAATTGAAATCCAAATTCAAGCAAATAACAATGACTATGAAATATGCTCCCAACGGAGATCCAGTTATTCAGGGTATTCGTCGAGTAAGTAAGCCAGGCCAAAGAATCTACAGTACTACAGGCCGGTTGCGCAAAGTTCTGGGTGGTGTGGGTATCTCTGTTGTATCCACCTCCCAAGGTCTAATGACCGACCATCAAGCTCGTAAAAAGAGTCTCGGAGGAGAAGTTCTATTCAAAATCTGGTAAAAAATATGTCTAAAATAGGTAAACTACCAATTAAAGTCCCAGCCCAAGTTACCATTACGGTAGCTGATGGTGAGATAAAAGTGAAAGGCCCCAAAGGAGAGCTGGTGGTTAGCTTACCTTCTTCCATTACCCTCAAGCAAGAAGGAGATGAGCTCCATGTGGAAAGAGCCAACGAAGAAAAACCGACTCGGGCACTACATGGACTTATTCGTTCTTTGGTAAACAATGCGGTAGAGGGTGTTACGAATGGATTCACTAAGACTTTGGAAATAAACGGAGTTGGATACCGAGCAGAACTCAAAGGCAATGTAATTGTTTTGCACATTGGTCTCTCTCATCCAGTAGAAATTCCTGTCCTTGAAGGAGTGGAAATTAAATTAGAAAAAAACCAAGTAATAATTAGCGGTATAGACAAACAACGGGTAGGGGAGATGGCTGCAGTTATCCGTTCCCGCAAGAAACCCGAACCGTATAAAGGAAAAGGAATTAAGTATATCGATGAAGTTATCCGTCGCAAGGCTGGTAAGACTGCTGCGACAGGCTCGGGTAAAACTGCCGGTTAAAAATATCTGATATGTCTAAAGAAACTGCAAAAAATAATCGCCGCCGCCAGCTCCGTACTAATCGGACCAGAATTAAGGTTGGTGTTCATGCTGCTCGTCCTCGGCTGGTAGTTAACCGAAGCAACAAATACATCTATGCTCAGATAGTAGATAGTGAAGGCAAAGTTTTAGCCTCTGCCTCTAGTCTGAAAGTAAAAGGGAAGACTCCCCTAGAGCGGGCGACTAAAGTTGGCCAAGCAGTAGCGGCCGTAGCGATGGAAAAGAAAGTAACTAAAGTAGCTTTTGATCGTCGCGGATACAAATACCACGGGCAAGTAAAAGCCTTGGCAGATGGTGCTCGCGAAGGAGGATTAAGTTTTTAAATAATATGGAAAAACCTCAAGAACACAATCAGGGACGTGGAAAGGGAGATCGGAACCGTCATCGCTCTGCTCGTAAAGAAACTACGCCATCCGAATTTCAAGAAAGAGTTCTGGAAATAAATCGTGTTACTCGCGTAGTAAAAGGCGGGAAACGAATGAGATTCCGAGCACTAGTGGTATTGGGCGACAAAATTAGTCGTGTGGCTTATGGTTTAGGTAAGGCTAATGATGTCACGACTGCAGTTGCTAAAGCAGTAAATGAAGCTAAGAAGGATCTTAAGAATATCTATATGATCAAAGGCACTCTGCCATATCGGGTGCAAGCTAGCCACAAGAGTGCAACAGTTTTAATCAAACCAGCCAAATCTGGTACCGGTCTTATCGCTGGTGGGGCTGTAAGGATTGTCTTGGAATTAGCTGGTGTCAAAGATGCGGTGGCTAAGGTTCTAGGCTCTTCAAATAAGATAAGTAATGTTGTGGCAACTATTCAAGCTCTAGATAGCGTTCAGCCTTCAGCGGAAATTCTTGCTAATAGAGGTAAGATAGGCAAACCAAAAGTAGAAAAAGAAATTAAGGAAATAGCCAAGTAATAATATGAATATGGATGCTATGCACGAAATTGTCGGAGTAACCAAGAATCCTGCACGTAAGCGTGTCGGTCGTGGTTCATCTGCTGGTGGTGGATCCACTGCAGGTCGTGGTAATAAAGGACAAAAAGCCAGAACTGGCGGCCAAGTTCCAGCGTATTTCGAAGGAGGGCAAACTCCACTCATTAGAAGGTTAACCAAACGCCGGGGATTTCGTTCTCATCGTAAATTTAGCGAAGTAAGAATCAATCTAAAAGATCTACCGAAGTATGCGAAGGAAAACCAACTCAAGATAAGCCAGCTCCAAGAAGAAGGTAAGATCATGCCAGATACTAAGGTAAAGATTTTAGGTGAAGGAACTCTTTCTGGTGTCTATTTGGTACAAGCTCATTTTATTTCCGCTACTGCTCGCGCTAAAATTGAAGAGCAAGGGGGTAGTGTAGAGATTATTAAATAATGGCAAATATTTTTGAATCAATTAGACAGGTCTTCAAGCATCGCGACTTGCGTATGCGGATATTCTGGACTCTTCTAATTGTTCTAATAGTTCGGGTTGTTACTCATACCCCAATGCCAGGAGTAAACTTAGATGCTTTGTCTCAAGTATTTGCAAGCAACCAATATCTAGGACTTATAGATCTCTTCTCTGGAGGTTCGCTTAATCGCTTCTCTATTGCCATGATGGGCGTAGCTCCTTTTATCAATGCTTCAATTATCATGCAGCTAATGGGCATGGCTCTGCCAAGTGTGGAAGCATTGCAGAAAGAAGGTGAATATGGTCGTCGCAAAATCAACCAATATACTCGTTGGCTGACTATTCCTTTGGGAATGATCCAAGCTTACGGGATGATTGCTCTGCTTCAGCGTTCGGATATCAAAGTATTGGGAGATATTACGATGATAAAAATGTTAGCCATTATCCTCATTGTTACCGCAGGTACAGTTTTGTTGATGTGGCTAGGTGAATTAATTTCTGAGCACGGTATAGGCAATGGAGTCTCTATTATTATCTTCATAGGAATTCTAGCCAGTCTTCCTCAAGGTCTAACCAGTACGGTAGCCTTGTTCGATGCCAGCAAGCTTATCGAAATTCTAGCCTTTGCTGTTTTGGCTATTGCCACTGTATACCTAGTTGTTTACATCACTGAAGGACAACGAAACATTCCCATTGCTTATGCAGGACGTGGTGGTGGAAACCGTCTTTACAGTGGTCAAACCAACCGTCTTCCATTACGAGTAAATCAAGCTGGTGTTATTCCCATCATCTTCGCCATCTCCCTCCTTCTTTTCCCAGGCCTTATTGCCTCATTCTTCGCTAATGCTAGAACACTTTGGATTGCAGAGTCTGCCCAATGGTTGCAGTCTGCCTTTAATGACAAATGGGTCTATGGTGCCCTGTATTTTGTTCTCGTTGTATTCTTCACTTATTTCTACACCTGGGTAGTCTTCAAGCCAGATCAGGTGGCAGAAAACATTCAGAAGTCTGGAGGATTTATTCCCGGTATTCGTCCAGGTCATCAGACAATCGATTTCCTTGCCTACGTTAGTAATCGGATCACTTTGGCCGGTGCTATCTTCCTTGGACTTATCGCGGTATTACCTAATATTGTCGAAGGACTAACTAAAATCCAAACTCTGACTTTGGGAGGAACCGGTCTGCTTATCGTTGTATCGGTTGCGCTGGAATTGATGCGTCAGCTTCGCGCCCAGCTAATCATGAAGCGATATGACACCATCTAAACCAGATATCATTCTCTACGGTGGTCCTGGTTCTGGGAAAAGCACTCAGGCCATTCAACTCGTCAAGAAACTTCGCGCCCAACATCTAAACATGGGTGCTTTGCTTCGTAAAGTAGCTAAGTCTCCTTCGGCTGAAGGAAAAAAGATGAAGGAAATAACTAGCCAGGGAAGACTTGCTCCTGTACATGTTACCAATGAATTGGCCAAGAAGTTTATCCATCGAGCAGGAAAGAACCAGATAGTCTTTGATGGCTACCCCCGAGATCTTCGCCAGATGAAATTTCTGGAAAAGTTTTTGGAAAAAAGTGATCGTCATTCAGTAATGGTGTTTATTAAACTCCCTATCAGTATCGCTCGTGATCGTCTTCTAAAGCGAGCAAAGATTGAACACCGCATAGACGATCTGGACCCCAAGGCACTCACTCGTCGTATTCAAGTATTTAGTGAGCAGTCTAAAAAACTGTTGGCAAGTTACCGCAAGGAAAAACGTCTAATTACCATAGACGGCAACCAGACTGCAGCTAAGGTTGCAAATAGTATTAACAAAGCCATTCGCTCATGCTAACCCCCGAAGACATTTCAGATCTCAAAACAGGAGGCCAAAAGCTGGTAGATATTTTCAAATTGCTCAAAGAACAGGTGCGACCAGGAGTCAATCTACTAGATTTGGAGAAACTGGCAGACAATCTCTTCAGCCAGTCTGGTGGTCTGCCTTCCTTCAAGGGATACAAGGGATACCCATCTTCCTTGTGCCTTTCAGTAAACCAGACTGTGGTTCACGGTATTCCCAAAGATTATGTCCTAAAAGAAGGGGATATTCTAGCTATAGATATGGGTATGTACTACCGAGGCTGGCATACCGATGCCGCCATTACCCTCCCTGTGGGAGAGATTGCTCCTGAAATTCGCCGATTACTCTCTGGTACCCATACCGCTCTCCTGGCGGGAACAGATATGGTTAGAGAAGGCAATCATGTCCAAGATATCTCGAAAGCGATTGAACAGATACTACGTGGGCGAGGATTAACTATATTTCGCTCCCTAGTAGGCCATGGAGTAGGCCGGGAGCTCCATCTCGATCCCATGATCCCCAACTTCGATACTGGCTCCAAAGGAATGGCCCTGAAATCTGGTATGACCCTAGCCCTAGAACCCATTGCTGGTCTGGGAAAAGAAGAGACCGAAGAGCTTCTAGATGGCTGGACTATTGAGACAGCAGATGGGGCGGTAGCCGCCCATTTTGAACACTCCATCCTCCTTACTCCCCAAGGGCTGGAGGTCCTAACTCCTCTAGACGAACTTCTTGGCTAAAAATGCTTGACTAGGGCTAAAAAAAGCTCAATAATACCAAAGTAAATTTTCTCAGCCTTTTACTTCTAGGCACCAACTGGTTATCCGGGCCACAAGTCTTCCTTCAAGAACTGCTGTGGAAATGAGCTTGGGCTTATCTCATATGAATACCTTCGATAAACAAGTCATTGAATTGGATGGAGTTATCAAAGAAGCTTTGCCTAATGCTAGTTTCAAAGTGGAGCTGGATAATGGTCATCTCATCCTAGCCCACATCTCCGGCAAAATGCGGATGCACTATATCAAGATTGCTCCAGGAGACAAGGTAAAAGTAGAAATGAGTCCCTACGATATCGAAAAAGGAAGAATTACTTATCGCCACAAATAATATGAAAGTTCGACCATCAGTAAAACCTATGTGCAAAAACTGCCGCGTAATCAAGCGCAAGGGTGTGGTGAGAGTTATTTGTTCCACCAAAAAGCATAAACAACGCCAAGGATAAATATGGTAGTAAGAATTGCCGGTATCAACCTGAATAACGACAAACGCATAGACATTGCTCTAACCGCAATCTATGGCATTGGCAGAAGCTTAAGCGACCAAATTCTTTCCCAAGCCAACCTAAAAGCATCTACCCGGGTAAAAGATCTTACTTCAGAAGAAGAAAACAAACTTAGAACTCTAATTGAAAAAGAACTTCTCGTAGAGGGAGATCTCAGGCGGGAAATTGCCATGAATATCAAACGGCTAAAGGATCTCGGCTCATACCGCGGTCAACGCCATATAAAAAAGCTTCCGGTTCGCGGACAACGTACTCGTACTAACGCTCGTACCAAAAGAGGTAAGAGGGTAACAATGGGTAGCGGACGCAAGAAGTCGGCAGATAAGACTTAATCTATGTCCAGAAAGAAAAGATTACAGAAGAAAGCGGAAAAAGGGCGCAAGGCCGAGCAGAAGAAGCAGGCTTACGCTACTAAAATCGCCAGCAAAATCACTAAGGCAAAGCGCAAAAAGACTAAGCGTACTCTTGTTGAAGGTAGGATATATATTAAATCCACTTTCAATAACACTCTGATTACAGTAACTGATTTAGAAGGCAATGTAATCTCAGCTAGTTCGGCTGGAAGAGAAGGATTCAAGGGTTCCAAGAAATCAACTTCTTACGCAAGTTCTCGTGCCGCTTCATCCGCTATCGCTAAGGCAGTAGGGATGGGTATGCAGAAAGCACATGTTTTTGTTCAAGGTGTTGGTACTGGAAGAGAAGCAGCTATTCGTTCAGTTGCTCAAGGTGGTTTAGATATTGCATCGATCAAAGATATTACCCCTATTCCACATAACGGACCTCGTCCACGTAAATCTAGGAGAGTGTAATGGCAACTTCGATTGGACCAAAAATGAAGAAAATCAGAAGGTTGGGCGAAGATTTCGCCATGGCTGGAGACCGTTCTACGGCAGCCCGCTATGTAAAAATGCATCGCAAACAACCTCCTGGAATGCATGGAAAGCGAGCTGGATTCGCTAAGCTTACCGGATATGGCCAACAGCTTAGAGAAAAGCAGAAAGCTCGTGTTTTCTATCACCTTACCGAAAAGCAACTACGTGGATACTATGAAACTGCTAGTAGAAAGAAAGGTTCTACCGACGTTGAATTGCTCGTGGAGTTGGAAAGAAGACTAGACAATGTAGTCTACCGGGCTGGCTGGACGGATTCTCATCGCTCTGCTCGTCAGTTAGTTTCTCACGGACACTTGCATATCAATGGTCGTTCCATAAATGTTCCATCAATGCAGGTAAAGGTGGGAGACAAGATAAGTTTTACCAGTGGTAGCTCAGCTCTCAAAGCCAAACTTCAAGAAGCTGGAAAAGGTAACCAGCCTGCATCTTGGTTGAAGGTAAATGGAGAAGCGCTGACTATCGAAGTCACCAACCTTCCAACGAGAGATGAAATCGAAGTTCCTTTTAATGAAAAAATAATCGTCGAATTCTATTCGAGATAATAATTTGGGGAGAGAAAATATTATGACCGAAGACATCAACACACCGAGTATAAAAATAGAAGAAAAAGCGCCTAATCGCGCAGTATTCATCATCGAACCGTGCTATCCAGGATACGGCACTACTTTAGGCAACTCGCTTCGTCGAGTTCTACTTAGCTCTCTGCCTGGTGCTGCAGTTGTTGGAGTAAAGATTACAGGTATCGATCATGAATTTTCTCCCATTCCAGGAGTAAAAGAAGATGCAGTAGAAGTGATCTTGAATCTAAAAAAACTCCGCTTTATTATCCACGATAACAACATCATGCCTCTGAAATTCAAAGCCACTAAGACCGGTGAAGTAACTGGAGGAGATCTAGAAATCCCAAGTAATATTACTCTCGTAAATCCCGAACAATACATTGCAACCGTATCGGAAAAAGGCGCTCTGGATATGGAAATTCAGGTAAACAAGGGGAGGGGATACATTCCTAGTGAGGCAATGGATGAAAAGAGCTTCTCTATCGGCACCATTGCTGTAGATGCTGCGTTTTCTCCTGTGGTAAAAGTCATGTTCAACGTCGAGCCTACTCGTGTTGGTGAGATGCTGAATTACGACAAACTGACTCTAAATCTTCTAACTGACGGCACCATTACACCAGAAGAAGCTCTGCGCCAAAGTGCATACATCTTGGCTCGTCAGCTAAGTATCTTCGGAGTAGATTTGGAAAGCTTACCAGTGGGAGAACAAGAAAGCGAACCAGACGAAGCAAAAGCAAGAGACTTCAACATTGATGAAATAAGTCTTTCTGTTCGTACTACCAATGCATTAGTAAATAATGGTATTAAGAAAGTTAGTGAGATTCTAGAAATTGGTCCAGAAAAACTTTCTGAGATGAAGGGACTTGGTGCCAAAGCGCTAGACGAACTGACAGACAAACTAGGCGAACTGGGTATTACTTTCAATCGTCCTGAATAATATTTTTGATTCATTACATCCATGCGTCACTTGGTCGAGGGGAAAAAATTAGGTCGGGTAAAACGCCAGCGTACTGCGCTGATGCGTAACTTAATTACTTCTCTAATTCTCCACGAGCGTATTACCACCACTACTGCAAAAGCCAAAGCCCTAAGGCCAAAGATTGAACGTTTACTGACTATCGCCAAGAAAGATGATCTTAATACCAAAAGACAACTCATGAAGGAACTCTACAACAACCAAGTAGTAGTAAGGAAACTAGTCAAAGTTTTAGCGCCAAAATATCTTGAACGTAAAGGTGGATATGTCAGAGTCGTTCGTCAAGGAACTCGCGCTGGAGACAGTGCCCCCACATCTGTAATTGAATTTGTATAATGAAAAAAGCTACTCCTCACATTCCTAGTCAAGAATTACCCGAACGCTGGTTTGTGGCAGATGCCAAAGATGCCGTACTCGGTCGCTTAGCAGTAAAGATTGCTCGCCTTCTCATGGGCAAAGACCAAGCTAGTTTCAATCGGGCAGTAGAAGCCAAGACAAATGTTGTGGTTATTAATGCCGGAGAAATAAAGCTTACTGGGAACAAATTAGCTAACAAGATCTATACTAGCCACACTACCTATCCAGGTGGCCTGAAGACTAAAACCGCAGGCGAAGTATTGTCTGGCAAAAACCCAGGTGAGGTTATCCGCCATGCGGTAGCGGGCATGCTTCCCAAGAACAAATTACACAACAAACTAATGGGACGCTTAAAGATATATACCAGCGCCAGCCATCCACACGCTGGGCAAAACCCTGTTTCAGTTAGAATATAGATATGGAACCAACACTAAAATTATCTGGAAAGTATTTTTATGGAGTCGGTCGCAGAAAGACTGCCTCTGCTCAAGTACGGCTGTATAAGGGAGATGGGAAGATTGTGGTTGTTAACGACCAAGTAGGTAATCGCTACTTTAGTCCTCGAGATCTACTAGAAAATGCCCTAAAGCCTCTAGAGGTTGTGGGGATGCGAAAGGATTTCGATATCTCTGCTCATATTCATGGAGGAGGAATGGCTGCTCAAGCAGATGCCATGCGCCATGGAATTGCTCGGGCTCTAGTAGAATTCGATACCAATCTAAAGACAGCTCTCAAAAAAGCGGGATTGCTTACTCGGGACGCTCGAGTGAAAGAACGGAAAAAATTCGGTCTCAAGCGCGCCCGTCGTGCTCCTCAATTTAGTAAACGATAAAATGTTCAAAGCGATTATCAAATTTTTCCATGAAGCTCGGGTTGAATTAGCAAAGGTCACTTGGCCTACTCGCCAAGCTGCTATCAACCTCACTCTTGTTGTTCTCGCTGTTTCAATCCTCTTCATGATATACGTAGCAGTTGTCGACTACGGTCTTACTACTGGCATCAAATGGCTAACCATCCTTGCTGAGAAAAATGGTAGCAATGTTACAAGCAGTATAGGCGATGTAACTGCTACTCCCGTAACCGAATAACAATGGACGACAATCAACAATTACAATCAGACGAACAGCAAGAGAATCCGGTAGAGACGGAAAACACTATTGAAACTCCCGAAGAGTCTCTTGCAGAAGCAGAAGTCGAAGCAGAAGAAGGCAAAGGTGAACTAGCTGAAATGGATGAAGCAACAGAACAAGCCGCTCTGCCGGAAGATGAGCTGGAAGAGGAAATAGAGGAGAAAACAGACGAAGAGCCTGCTCCTGCTGCAGACACTGCCGCTTCACTTTCCAAAGACTGGCCAGGGCAATGGTATGTTCTGCACACCTATTCTGGATACGAAGATGCTGTATCTGAAAGTTTGAAGCAAAGAATCAGTTCCCTTGATATGCAGGACAAAATCTTCGACGTCCTAGTTCCCAAAGAAAACCAGATTGAAATCAAGAACAGCAAACGCAAAATCGTGGAAAAGAAAATGTTCCCTGGCTATGTACTAGTAAACATGAAGGTAACCGAAGATTCTTGGTATGTTGTTCGCAACACTCCAAATGTTACAGGTTTCATTGGATCTGGTACCGTTCCAGTACCTGTCTCGGACGTAGAACTCAGAGCCATCTTCAAACGGATGGATGTGGAAGAACCAAAATATAAGATAGATGTAAATATTGGTGATTTGGTACATATCAAAGATGGTCCATTCAAAAACTACGATGGTTCAGTAAATGAAATTGATGAAGAAAAAGGCAAAGTAAAAGTATTGGTCTCTATCTTTGGTCGTGAAACTCCCGTTGAATTAGACTTCCTACAAATTAAGAAAGCGTAATATGCCAAAAAAAGGGAAAATAACTAAGAAAGTAAAACGCCCCATCATCAAACTGATGTGTACTGAGTGTAAGCAGGGTGTTTACTCCACTCGCAAGAATCCGACTAATACACCGGATAGATTAGTCAGAAAGAAATTCTGCCGTATCTGCAAAAAGACCACCGAACACAAAGAAACTAAGTAAGATAAAAACCCCGCTCCAGTAGCGGGGTTTATGGTAAAATAGGAGTAGTGTGATTTATTATGGGGGTTCGATGAAAACTGAATTAAAGGGTAAAGCAATCAATCTAAGGAAAAAGGGATATTCACTCAAGGAAATTGCTACTACAATAGGAATTTCTAAAAGCACAGCATCTTTATGGGTTAGCCCTATTCCCATATCTCTGTCTGGATACAACAGGCTTCGCGAAAAAACCCAAAAAGCACTCGCCAAAGCACATGCAACAGTTGCTACTAGAAATGACAATGAACGCAAGCGCTTTCTAGCATATGGGACTAGTTTAACTAACAAATATTCACCACTTACACCTAATACCGCTAAAGTGTTTGCAGCTCTCTTATATTGGTGCGAAGGAGGTAAGAATTACGATCATTCTATTAAATTCGCTAATTCAGATCCAAAACTTATCAAATTTTTTCTAAAATGTCTTCGGGTTGGTTTCAGCCTTCGAGAAGAGAAAATCAGGTGTCTAATTCATTTACACGAATACCATAACGTTGCCAAGCAAACAGAGTTTTGGTCATCGGTTACGGGGGTGCCAACTATCCAATTCCATAAACCCTATTTAAAACCTAACTCAGGACGAAATATCAGACCAGACTATCCAGGATGCTTGGCTCTAAGTTATTATGATAAAGTTATTGCAAGAGAGCTCTTTGGCCTTATGAAAGCCCTTGGCAATCTTAAATTATAGGGGTGTAGCTCAGTAGGTAGAGCGTTCGTCTCCAAAACGAAAGGTCGCGGGTTCGAAGCCTGCCACCCCTGCCAGCATTATTCTAAACCGAAATATCTCTTCTATTAAATACTACCAATCCAACAGTGGTAGTAATTACAATTATCCCAGCAAACACCCATAGATTTAGGTTGTCTATACTCGCAGTAGTCAAAATTTCATCCGGAGAGCTATAGTACTGGAAAATCGAAAGCCATTTCAGATCTTCCCAATCGGCATTCAATTTAGCAAACATATCTATTACAAAAGAAGTAATCACAAACAACAATGGTAGCAAGGTTGCTCTTCCTCGTTCCACTACCATAGTCGAAAACATCATTGCCAGAGTTAGGATACTAGAGAAAAACAGAATCGCCACAAAGGTGAATAAGAAGTATCCCTCAATAGGGGAAACGATAATATCTAAGCGGTGTGCTTGCCAAAGTATTCCCCCAATAGTTGCTATTGTCAGTGCAGCTACCCCAATTATTCCCACCACTAGTTTGCTAAAGAAAATTTGAGTACGAGTGACGGGTTGGGATAGTAGTAGGGCAATAGTTCCCTGTTCCACTTCTCCAGCAATTGCTCTAGAAGTAAAGCCAATAATAAAAGCAGTGACGATAATTACCCAGAAAAGTCGAAGGTGTTCCATTGACATAAAGCTTTCAAAAGTCAGACCTCCAGTCAAAAAGTTTGTTCCGCCCATTGCATTACGAATCTGTTCAGGCATCTTATTGAAGATTTCGGTGTAATTTGTTCCTAAATCTTGGACAATGGGATAAATAAACGTCAAAAACATACTGTAGAGGAATAGACCACCACAATAGAGGAGGATTGTTAGCCAATAACTTTTCAGAGTTTGCCAGAAAATTGGTCCGTTCATTATTGATACCAAGTTAGGAATATATCCTCTAGGGTCGATTCGGATATGGTGATATCAGTAATCTGGTATTGATTCAATCGTGTTAGCACGGCATTAATTTCATCTCTTCCGACCTGTAATTTCACTGTTTGTCCATTCTTTTCAGTTACTTTCAGTCCATCCAGCATTATTTCATTAGGCATCTGATTAAAGGTGATTTCAACTAATAAATTGCTTTTGTGAATCAAACTGTCCACTTCCTCTACGGCTACTACTCGACCATCTTTAATAATCGCTACCCGGTCACATACTTTTTGAACCTCGGTTAAATCATGTGAAGAAAAGAATATGGTTGTTCCGCTTCGCTTGAGGCTTCTCAGAACAGCATAGAATCCTTGTTTAATAATCGGATCCAGTCCGTTAGTTGGCTCATCCAAAATCAACAAGCGAGGACGATGTATCATTGCCTGAATCAATGCCAATTTCTTCCGATTCCCACTAGAATAGTTCTTGATAAAATGATTGGGATTAAACTGCAAGATTTCACACAACCGCCCTAATGGTAGGTCGCAACTTTGTCTTCTAAAAGTCTTTAGCCAACTAATTAGTGCCAATCCCTTCATGAATGGGTAGAGGAATGGTTCACTAGAGACATATCCTGTATACCTATGAATCGCCGAAGAGTTCTTGTGGGCATCAAGCCCAAAGACTCGGATATCTCCCCTCTGCGGTCTAATAAAATCCAGCATTAGCCGGATGGCAGTAGTTTTCCCTGCCCCATTGGGCCCTAGGAAACCGAAGATCTCTCCCTCATTGACCGAAAAAGAGAGGTTCTCCACCCCCCTTACGCGCCCGTAGTACTTGGTTAGGTTGTTTGCCTCAATTACTCCCATATGGCCCACTTTACACCCAAAAGCCTCTCCCAGACAAGCTTTCTCTGGGAAAAATAATGGAGCCCGCAACTAACCGGCTCCTTCTAATTTCAAAGAATGATATAATTTTCTATAGCTATATCTATATAATTCAAGACGGAGGGCAATATGAGAGTTGAGATCTTTTCTGGTTTTTTAATCTTGTCTTTGGTGATTTTGTCAGGATGCGGTAAAGCAACCACTATTAATACTGAAGATGGTTCTGTTACTGTAAATACTCCTGGTTCGAATAGTTGGTGTCAGGCTGGTGCAAATTGGAATTATCAAGGTAACGATGGAGCTAGCGGTGAGTGGAAGATTCAAGAACTAGTCCAAGGTGGCAAATACGATGGCTTGTGCCATGTTTTATTTAATGGCCAAGGTATGAAAATGAACTATTACTTCGATCAAACTGGGAAAAAAGGATACGTGGAATCAGAGGTTAATGGTAAAATTTTCAGTCACGAGTGGAGCGGTTAAATCGTCGAATTGTTACCCTTGATCTACTCCGAGGCTATTTTCTTTGGGTCATTTTAATAGATCATATTTACCGATTCCCCGGCTTCTTTGAGACATTCACTGGCAAAGGATTGCTTTGGGCATCTGCTGCTGATGGCTTCTTTATTGAATCAGGCATTCTCATTGGAATAATTCGGGGGAGGGAAGTGAGGGAAGGAAACTTTCAGTTGGCTTGGAAACGGCTCTGGCTTCGTTCCTTGCTTTTGTATGCCTGGTCGGTAAGTCTCACTTTGTTATTCACTTTTCTCGCTTGGTGGTTATCAGGGATGCCTGGTATAAAGCCTGGAGCTGAACATATTCCTGTTTTAGAGCTTCTTTGGAAAACTCTTACTTTTCAATATAACTACGGTTGGACAGACTTCTTGCCCTACTACACGGTCTACATGGTGATATCTCCGTTAGCTCTATGGCTGATGAGCAAGAAACAAGCCTGGCTAGTCATCTTAGCTGCCCTTATTGCTTGGTTCTACCGCGGACATAACCCATTTCTTGCTTGGGAAGTATTGTTTTTTATTGGGTTAACTGCAGGATATTATTTTTCGGAATGGGAATCTTTCTGGCAAAAGATTACCATCTCCACACAGAGATGGTTGCGATGGTCTGTTGCTGGTTTAGCAATTGGAATCTTGGTAACTAATGTAATAGTCAAACATTTTTATGGCTATGAAGGAGGATGGCTCACATTATGGTTTGATAA